>JAHEAS010000660.1 GCA_024642645.1 Saprospirales bacterium
AAGTTGCGGATAATTTAAGACTTGAGCTGGTTGATGGAGTTTATGAGGTTGATAAGGGTTGATTTTACCCACAAGCTGCTAAATATCAACCTTTATCAACTAAATCAACCCTTATCAACCAGCATCCGCAACATAGGTTAGGTTTATTTCAGATAAGCAACAAAATTGGCACATTGGCTTAATTCTGTTTTCGCCCTAAAATTAAAATAAAAAGTAGTTAATCATGCTGTGATTGATAGGTGGTTTTGTATTTTCGCTTTTCACGTATTTTATTCACCTCTTAAAAATAGCAACTATGTTCAAACAACTACTTGTAACTTTTCTTTTCACACTTGTTTTTGCAGTAGTTGGCTTTGCCCAACCAGCCAATGACAATTGTGCGGACGCCGAGGTACTTACAGGCATTGGCACCTACAATTTCACAACGATTGACGCCACCACCGACGGCCCAGACCACCCGAATAATTGCTCGTCGAGTGGTGGAGCGGTCATTGCCGTTTACAATGATGTCTGGTATTCCTTCACACCCAATTGGACGGGTTATGCAATTTGGAGCCTTTGTGGTACCGCTGATTTTGACACCAAAATTATGGTGTACAATGCTGGCGCAGCTTGCCCAGTAATGGATGGCCAAGTATTGGCCTGCAATGAGGATGGTTCTGGCTGTGCGGGTTATACCTCAGAAGTGGTTTTCCCGGTTACATCAGGTGGAACCTACCTGCTCCGTCTTGGTGGTTGGGGCTCTGCACCTCCAGGTGAATCCGGAAGTGGTACTTTTATTATTGATGAATATCTCTTCAACGGCCCACCCAACGACGACTGTGTCAATGCCATAGAGCTTTTCATGGACTCCGACGACTCCATCACGGTCGCTTTTTCGACGATTGATGCGACGACAGATGGCCCACTTGGACTTCAAGGCCACGGTTGTTTTGGTACGAATGGTGAGGACAGCGATTACAGCAATATTTGGTATAAATGGACAGCTACCTATTCTGGCGGGCTTGATATTTCAACTTGTGGCACCGTGAACTTCGATAGCCGTTTTTCAGCTTATGGCCCCGGTGCCTCTTGTATCCCCTCGGTAGATCAATTAGTAGGTTGTTCGGATGATGGACTAGGCGAGGATTTTCTAGCTTGCCCTGACTACACCTCGCACGACAGGTTTTATGTCGAACAGGGAGGCACTTACCTGATTTCCATTGGTGGATGGTCAGGAGCAGATGCAGGCAATGGCTATTTTACTTTTAAAAAAGCAAATGTTTATACCCCACCTGCCAACGACAACTGCGCCGATGCGGAGAGCGTTTTCATAATGACCCCGCAGCAGGCTGACCAGTTTGATTTTCTCTTTAATGGCAACAACCAAACGGCTAGCTACACCGACTCCGTGGCAATGCCGACTTGTCGCCCTACTGGTGAATTCTGGGATGTATGGTACTCGTTCAATTCCGGTTTTAATGACAGTATAGAACTGCGTTTCAAAATCAACGACGATGCATTGGTAAGCGACTACATCATTGACCTCTTTAGCGATTGTGGAACGCCTGATACTTCCGCTTCCGCCTTCTGCAAACGTACCGACCAAGGCACAGGCGATTTTCAGGTTTATACAATGAACGGCTTCCCTGGCACCCCAACCCAGTACCTGCTGAGGGTTTCAAGTCGGATATTGTCGAACCTACCCGGGGATTTCTTTTTCCAATTGGTGGGTGAGGCATACCTGAACGGCGTGGGAGAGCCAGCACTGACCAGCTTCCGCCTCTTCCCGAACCCAGCTCAGAATAGGATAAACGTTGACTTTGGGCTGCCGACTTCTGCATGGGGCAATTGGGAAGTTCAGAACTTGCTTGGTCAGCCTATCTTCAACAGCGGCCAAAGACAGTTTGCTGCGGGGCAGACCAACCTCGATTATCCTGTCGGAAAACTGCCTGCTGGTGTGTATTTCTTCCAACTGAACATTGATGGCAAGCAAAAAACTGCCCGATTTGTGAAGCAGTGATTTTGGGTTTTGCTTAAAAAAGGGGCTGATGGCATTGACCGTCAGCCCCTTTTTTATTGTGTTCCAGTACCGGAGGAGTCATTTATCACTCGTCCCACAAATTCCCCAAAGAGTAAGGCCCACCGGGCGTCGTCCAGAAGGTGCCGTCCACATAACGGTAGTGGCGGTCGAGGGCGTTGATGCTCGCCATGTCAGCGGCGGTGAGTGCCACATTTTTCGAATCCAGATTTTCTTGAATGCGCTTAGGCGTCACCGACTTCGGAATCGGCGAAGTTCCCCGCTCCATCGCCCATGCCAGTACGACCTGTGCAGGAGTGCAGTTTTGTTGCTTCGCAATAGCCGTCACCACTGGGCTTTCCAGTAGTTCGGGGGCGTTAGCTGGCCGGTCGGCAGAGGCCGGTCGGCCCAGCGGCGTGTAGGCCGTCATGTGTATTTTTTCTGCTTTGCAAAAGGCGACCAGCTCGTTTTGCGCCAGCAGCGGATGCATTTCTACTTGGTTCATCTCGGGGCGTTTGCGGGCTGTTTCCAATAGTTTCGACAGCTTTTTTATGCTAAAATTCGAGACGCCGATGTGCCTGGTCAGGCCAGCGTCGAGGCAGTCCTCCATTCCCAGCCAGGTATCGGCGATGGGCTGCTGCTCCAGTGGCACGAAGCTGGGTGGCTGCGTACTGCCATCCTGCACCACTGGCCAATGGATGAGGTACAGGTCGAGGTAGTCGAGTTGGAGGTCGGCCAGTGTTTTTTCGAGGGCTGGGCGTACGTTGGCGTGGCCATGGCGGGTGTTCCAGAGTTTGGAGGTAATCCAAAGCTCCTCCCGGCGTACGTCGCCAGCTTCGAAGGCCGCTTGCAGTGCCTCGCCGATTTCTTTTTCGTTGCCGTAAATGGCAGCACAGTCAATGT
>JAHEAS010000661.1 GCA_024642645.1 Saprospirales bacterium
TTCGAATTTTGAGTTGCGAGTTTTGAGTCAAGAAAGTCTTGCTTCGCAACTCAAAACTCAAAACTCAAAACTCAAAACTGTTTAATGACCAACCCAAATCTTGACGCTGAAGGCAACCTGTTGAGCAACGACGAAAAGCTCATCGAAAAGGCACTGCGACCGAAGGAACTAGACGACTTCAGCGGCCAACCACAAATCGTTGACAACCTGCGCATCTTTATTGCTGCCGCAAACCAGCGGGGCGAGGCGCTCGACCATGTGCTGCTGCACGGCCCGCCGGGTCTTGGCAAGACTACGCTTTCGCACATTATTTCCACCGAATTGGGCGCTTCGCTCAAAATGTCCTCTGGCCCTGTACTTGAAAAGCCGGGGGACCTCGCCGGGCTTTTGACCAATCTCGAAGAAGGCGACGTGCTTTTCATTGATGAAATCCACCGGCTGAATACGGTCGTGGAAGAGTACCTCTATTCCGCCATGGAGGATTTCCGCATTGACATTATGATTGACTCTGGCCCCAATGCTCGGAGCATTCAAATTGCTTTGGCCAATTTTACACTCGTAGGCGCTACCACTCGAATGGGCCTGCTCACAGCTCCCATGCGCTCCCGTTTCGGCATCACCTGCCACCTTGATTATTATGACATTGAAACGCTAAAAAAGATTTTGACCCGCTCCGCAAACCTGCTGAAACTGCCGATGACTAACGAGGGGGCTTACGAAATCGCCCGCCGCAGCCGAGGAACACCCCGTATCGCCAACCTGCTGCTGCGCCGTATCCGGGACTTTGCGCAAGTGAAAGGCACTGGCACGATTGACCTCGACATCGCCAAAATCGGTCTCAACGCACTCAACGTGGACGAAGGTGGCCTCAACGAAATGGACAACAAAATCCTCGACGCCATCATCAACAAATTCAAGGGTGGGCCAGTCGGCCTGACGACCATCGCCACGGCGGTCGGGGAAGAACCCGGCACGATTGAAGAGGTGCATGAGCCGTTTCTAATCATGGAAGGCTACTTGCAGCGCACCCCCCGTGGGCGGGAGGCGACAGAGAAGGCGTACAAGCATATCGGCGTGGTGCCGAAGGGTAAAGCGGGGACCTTGTTTGAGTTTTGAGGAAAAAAATAAGCGATACAATGGCTCGGAGCCATGGTATCGCTTCAGCTTAGTTTTAAAGAATCACGCATTTCCCTTCTTGTAATCCGCCAGAAACTGCGCCAACCCAATATCTGTCAGCGGGTGCTTCAACATGCCGAGAATAGCACTAAGCGGACAAGTACAAACATCCGCCCCATTCTTCGCCGCCTCCACGATGTGCCGGCTGTTGCGGATGCTCGCCGCCAAAATCTGCGCCTCGAAGCCTTGGATGGCATAAATTTCCGCCATTTCTTTGATAAGCTCCATCCCGTCCCAGTTAGTATCGTCAATGCGTCCGATGAAGGGGGAGACGTAGGTAGCGCCTGCCTTCGCCGCCAAGATGGCCTGTGCGGCAGAGAAGACCAGGGTGCAGTTCGTTGAGATGCCGTGGTCGGTGAAGTGGCTGATGGCCTTCACGCCGTCTTTGGTCATCGGCACTTTCACCACGATATTGTTGGCGAGGCTGGCGAGGTGGGTGCCTTCCTTCACCATGCCAGCATAATCGGTGGCGTTCACCTCGGCGCTCACGTCGCCATCCACGATATCGCAGATTCTTACGTAATGGGCTTCAATGTTTGAGGCACCTGTGATGCCTTCTTTGGCCATTAGGCTGGGGTTGGTCGTTACCCCGTCGAGGATGCCGAGTGCGTGGGCTTCTTGGATTTCTTTGAGGTTGGCAGTGTCTATGAAGAACTTCATTGCTATATTTTTTTATTGTTGAATTGTTAAAAACGACCACGAAATGGACGCCCCGTGAATTAGGCCGCAAAGGTAGGAAATGAGGGGCCGCCTTTCAACTTTTAACCAAGACTTCGTCCAAATTCAGGACTGCATTAGCCACCACTACCATCGCAGCCATTTCGGGCGTAACTTTCATGCACTCCTTGCCGCACAGCTTTTCCGTTTTCTCTTGGTGCTGCGCAAAATCGCTTAGCGACCGTTCGTACAAAGCCAAAAGTACCTCGGTTTTTGCAGCATCGGGTTGGTGGCCAGTCGCCAAGAAGTAGGCAATGGCTACTTGATTTTCAGGTGTTTTTTCCTTTTTTTCAAAAATGCGGTTTGCCAAATACCGGGCCGCCACAATGTATGCCTCGTCGTTCAGCGTCACGAGGGCTTGCAGCGGTGTATTCGTTCGTACCCGCCGGGCGGTGCAGACTTCCCTCGCCACCCCATCGAAAGTAATCATGGCGGGGTAAGGCCCCGTCCGTTTTAGGAAGGTATAAACCGCCCGACGGTAACGCTCGTCACCTTCGGCTAGCTTCCAGTTGTCGCCGTTCCAAGGGCTTTTCCAAATGCCTTCCGGTTGGTGGGGCATCACGCTGGGGCCGAACATTTTTAGGTTCATCACCCCAGCTATGCTCAAGGCTTGGTCCCTGATTTGTTCGGCAATGAGCCGCACCCTCGGGCCTCTGGCGTAAAAATGATTGTAGGGGTCGGCCTCCAATGCCTCGGCGCTCAGCTTCGAATTTTGGCGATAGGTAGCCGATAGGACCATCTTTTTCAGCAGCCGTTTCATGCTCCAATCGTAGTCGTGCATGAACTCGTAGGACAGCCAGTCCAACAATTCTTGGTGCGTGGGCGGAATGCCCTGCGAGCCGAGGTCCTCCAATGTCTCGGCCAGTCCGTTACCAAAAAGTTGTTCCCAGAGGCGGTTAACCATTGTTCTGGCTGTGAGGGGATGCGTTGGTGCAGTCATCCATTGGGCAAGGCCAAGGCGGTTGTGAGGCGCATCTTTGGGCATGGGCGGTAGTGCCTTCGGCGTAC
>JAHEAS010000057.1 GCA_024642645.1 Saprospirales bacterium
GTCCAAGTGGATGGGGTTTATGGCAGTATGTTCAGTATTGATTTTGGCAAAGTTTGTCACGTTTAGCCAATGGCCTTAGCCAAATCAACCTCCCATGCCGCATACGCCGCCCGGTACTCCCCTACCCTGCCCGCCTCCGGCTCGTGCCTTCCCGTCACCGTCACGCTCGCCATCGCCACCTCGATGCTGGGATAAATGCCCGTCGCCACGCCCGCCGCCTTGGCAGCGCCTACCGCCCCGGTCGTTTGCACCACGTCAATCGAACAGCCGAGCAAGGTAGCAATGGTTTTGGAAAAAACGGCGGACTGGAACAGGTTGTCGTTGCCGACCCGCATCACGGAGATGTCAAGGCCCATTTCCTTCAAAATCTGCACGCCGTAAACGAACGAGAAGGCGATACCTTCCAAACCCGCCCTATACAAGTGCGCCGCTGTGTGGCGATTCAGTTGGAGATTGTTCACCTGCGCGCCGGGGTCAAGGTTGACCAGCATCCGCTCGGCTCCGTTTCCGAAGGGCAAAATCCGCAAACCATCGGCACCGATTGGCACGGAGGCCGCCAGCCGCTCCATGTCTGGGTAGCTGATGCTGCCCTGCCCCACCGTTTGTCGAAGCCAGCGGTAGAGGCTGCCGGCGCCGTTGATGCACAATAAGATTCCTACACGCACGGGCCCCTCCCGGCCTACCCCCAAGGGGGAGGAGTTAGCCTTCCCCCAGCCCCCTGCCAAGGAGGGGGCTGGGGGAAGGCCTGTGGGATGCACAAATCCATTTACCCTCGATTGCAGGTCATACGCTGGCCTATCAACAACGCCGTACACAACGCCGGAGGTACCACCCGTGGCAGCTACCTCGCCGGGTTGGAGGACGTTGAGACTGAGCGCGTTGTTTGGCTGGTCGCCGGCCCGGTAGCCGACGGGGGTGCCTTCGGCAAGGCCCGTCGCAGCGGCGGCTTCGGGGGTCAGTTTGCCCTGCAAGGAAAAAGTGGGTGTCACGTACGGCACCAGTTTCTTATCAAATCCAAAATAGTCCAACACAGTGTCGGCCACATCGTTTTTCTTAAAATCCCAGAGTATGCCCTCGCTGAGGCCGCAGGGCGTGGTCATCGCCTCCCCGGTCAACCGCAGGGCGATGTAGTCGCCGGGCAGCATGAAGTGGCGGATTTTGGCGAAAATATTCGGTTCGTTTTCCTTGACCCAGGCCAGTTTGGCGGCGGTGAAGTTGCCGGGTGAGTTGAGCAGGTGTGAGAGGCATTTTTCGTGACCGATTTCATCAAAAGCCCGGTTGCCGAAGGGCACCGCACGGCTGTCGCACCAGATGATGGACGGACGCAGCGGCTTCATGTCATCTCCAACTACCACAAGTCCATGCATCTGGTAGCTGATGCCAATACCCTTTATTTCCGCTGGCGCAACGAGGCAGTCGTTAAGTAGTTGGCGAGTGGCAATGCAAACGTGCGCCCACCATTCATCAGGGTCTTGCTCGGCCCAGCCGGGCTGGTGGGCGGCCATTCCCATCTCTGTGTCAGGGGACTGTGCGACTGCCAAAGTCGCCCCTGTTTCCGCCTCCACGAGTGCCGCTTTGATGGAGGAACTGCCGATGTCGTAGCCGAGAAGGTACATTTTGAAGAAAAAAGTAAAACGGTTAAAGTAAAAAGTGGGGGCGGACTTCAAACTACCCACTGCCTAACGCTCGAACTTAATTAACCTAAGTTGCGGATGCTGGTTGATAAGGGTTGATTTAGTTGATAAAGGTTGATATTTAGCAGCTTGGGGGTAAAATCAACCCTTATCAACCAGCTCAAGTCTTAAATTATCCGCAACTTGAATTAATTACTCTCCATCGCATATGCAAGTCCCTTCTCCAAGCCCCGAAGCTCCGCTAGCCCCCGCAGCCTTCCGATGGCCGAGTAGCCGGGGTAGGTCTTCTTGTCAAGGTCGTCGAGCATCTGATGACCGTGGTCAGGACGCATGGGGATGCTACCACCGCGCCGCTGCATGAGGGCCAGCACCTCCCGCACCACGGCGGGCATGTCGGTGTCGCCGCCGAGGTGGTCAGCTTCGTGAAAATTGCCGTCGTCGTCGCGCTTCGTGTTGCGCAGATGCAGGAAGTGTATATGGTCGCCAAAGCGCCTGACCATCGCTGGAATGTCATTGTCAGAGCGTGATCCATAACTGCCTGCGCAAAAGCACAGCCCGTTGGCAGGCGAAGGCACGGCGGCCAATAGTTCTGCCACATCCTTTTCCGTGCAGACCACCCTCGGCAGGCCAAGCAGCGAATACGGTGGGTCATCAGGGTGTATAGCCATTTTTAATCCGACTTCTTCGGCCACTGGCACGACCTCCTGAAGGAAGTCGAACAGGTGTTTTTTTAGTTTTTTTGCATCAATCTTGGCGTACCCCTCCAATGCTTCCAACACTTCGGCGGCAGTGAATGGCTCATCGTCGCCGGGAAGACCGAGCAAAATGTTTTCGTACAAAACGCGCCGCTCTTGATTGCTCATGCCACTGAAGCGAATTTTTGCTGCCGCAATTTCCTCGGCAGTGTAATCGGCAACCGCACCCGGCCTTTTTAGCAAAAACAGGTCGAAGGCGATGAATGCCGACCGTTCAAATCGCAGCGTACGGCTACCGTCGGGCAGTGGGAACGAGGGGTCGGTTCGCAGCCAATCGAGTATGGGCATAAAATTGTACGTAATAACCTTAATGCCACACTCGGCAAGGTTTCGCAGGCTTTCTTTGTAGTTTTCGAGGTAAAGTTCCCAATTGCCGCTTTGCTTCTTGATGTCCTCATGAACGGGCAGGCTCTCCACCACTGTCCAGGTCATACCCACGGCTTCTATCTGACTTTTTCGCTTCGCAATTTCCTTCACAGGCCATACGTCGCCGTACTCAATATGGTGCAGGGCTGTGACGACGCCAGTACAGCCCGCTTGGCGGATGTGCCAAAGCGTGACGGTATCTTCGGGGCCGTACCAGCGCATGGTTTGTTCCATTAAAACCATTCGTAATAAAGGATTTTGATTATTGGAAAATGACGGGCGGCAACCAGCCCCCCGGTCAATCAATTCGGTTAGGTCAGGACGCAAAGAAAGGTATTTTTTGCCAAAGCAAAATGGGCTCTGAGCCCGTTCGTGGTTGTGGCGCCACAAACAGTGCACCTCACAGCGACACCCCCCGTTTCCATGGGATAAAATCATCCTGCCCCAGCCGCTCGGCATGGGTCTGCAGCTCACCGTTCGCCACTTTTATTAGCAGTTCGAACAGCTCTTCGCCCTTACTTTCAATCGTGTCCTCTCCAGAAATAATGGTGCCAGCATCAATGTCAATGATGTCGGCCATTCGGCGGGCAAGGGTCGTATTGGTGGCCATCTTCACCACCGGGGCGATGGGATTGCCCGTTGGGGTGCCAAGGCCCGTGGTAAAGACGACGAGGTTCGCTCCGCTGCCCACTTCGGCCGTCGTGCTCTCCACGTCGTTGCCGGGGGTGCAGAGCAGGGTGAGGCCGGGCCGCGTGACCTGCTCGGTGTAGTCCAGCACATCGGTGACGGGGGAGGTTCCGCCCTTCTTGGCCGCACCGGCCGACTTCATGGCATCGGTGATGAGGCCATCGCGGATGTTGCCGGGTGAGGGATTCATGTCAAAACCAGAACCCACCTCCTGCGCCCGCTGCGAGTAGCTGCGCATCAGGTGGGCAAATTTTTCGGCGATTTCGTCCGTAGTACAGCGGTCAATCAGGTTTTGCTCCACGGCGTTCAATTCCGGGAATTCGCTCAAAATCGTGGTGCCACCCAGTGCCGCCAACATATCGGAGGCATAGCCTAGGGCCGGGTTAGCGGAAATGCCGCTGAAGCCGTCGGAGCCGCCGCACTCCAGTCCGACTACGAGCTTGGAAAGCGGCGCCGGGCGGCGTTCTGTCTGGTTTGCTTGTGCAAGGCCAACAAAAGTCTGCCTCACCGCGTCGGCGATGAAGTCGCGCTCCGACTTGCTTTTTTGTTGTTCCAAAAAGTAAACTGACTTGCCATGCTTCGGGTCGAAGGCATCGAGCGCGGATTTGAGCAGGTCTATCTGTGCATGTTGGCAGCCCAGACTGAGCACGGTCGCCCCGGCCACGTTGGAGTTGAGTATGTACCCAGCCAACAGGCGGCAAAGCGCTTCCGAATCTTGGCGAGTGCCGCCGCAGCCGCCGTCGTGGGTGAGGAACTTGATGCCGTCCACGTTTGGAAACGGGCGGCTGCGCTGCACCTCCGCCGCATCGCGGATTATGTCCGCCGAGAGGAGTTCGCCCTCCCCTGCCCCACTGCCGTACAGTTGCAGGAGCTTCGCAACGTCCACCGAAAAATGCTGTCCAGTGAGGTAGCCTAGCGGTTCCAACATGGCGTCCCGCACGACCTCGATGTTGCGATTTTCGCAAAAAACAAGCGGAACGACGAGCCAGTAGTTGCGGGTGCCCACCTTTCCATCGGAGCGGTAGAAGCCGTTGAAATTACGTTTTTTGAACCTTGAAACATCTGGCAGGTGCCAGTCAGCGTATCGCTTGCCCACGCTGTAGTTTTCTGAGTCGTGCACCACATTTTCTCGGCTGATGCGCACACCAGCGGGGATGAGCCGCGTCGCACGCCCGATGCGCACGCCGTACATAGTTATTTCATCCCCAACGACAAAATCCCGTTCAGCAAACTTGTGCTTTGTTGGAATGTCTTCCAGCAATACGATGGAATGGCCGTTGATTGCAACTTGCTGGCCAATCCGCAGGTCTTGCAGTGCAGCGATAATATTGTCGTTGGGGTGAACCTTGAGGATATTGTTTTTCATTTTTAACGAGTGAATGAAAGAATGTCGGCATGAGAGAATACCCAATAATATTTAACACCTTCCAATTTATACTTTCAGATTTTAAAGTGGGACAACTGAAGTTCGTTCGTTATGTGGCTACCCTACCCTCTTTTTTAAGCACATTTAATTTTAATAGATTGCTGGTGCATCTTCGGCAAAGTTAGTATTCGCTTTAGAAATTTAAGTTAATATTATTTTTACTTATTTACTTAAATAAGTAAATAAGATTTTACTTAAATAATTTTTATACTTATTTACTTAAATAAGTAAATACTCATTAACTTATCTACTTTTTAAAAGTACTTAATTAAATAAGTGTTATACTTAGATAAGTTTATTAATTTCGCACTATCTTTGAAAGTGTATTAAATAAGTACTTACTTACTTAAGTATGAAAAATCATTTAAAAAAAGAAAAATCTACTTAAATAAGTATTATACTTAAATACTAATCATTGATAATCAATAAATTATACCATTAAAATAACAAATGATAGTTTCAATTACAAATCTTAAAGGTGGGGTAGGAAAGAGTACTTTGGCACAGAACCTAGCTGTTTATTTGGCTAAAAAGGGTCGAAACCTGTGCATTGCAGATACTGATGTGGAGCAACAAACTTCCGTAAAGTGGGGGAGTGTAAGGTCAGCAATCGAAGATGGAAGTGTACCGCCAGTACCTGTTTACCTCATTAATCCCGATACTATTTCTGACCAGATATTGAACAAACTTAGCAAAAAATACGACCTGGTTATCATTGACGGAACGCCCGCACTGACTGAACTAACTACCCGTATCATCATTATGAGCGACCTGGTCGTTACCCCAATCTTGGCAAGTGCGACTGATGTTTGGGCACTTGATACTTTCCTTAAACGTTACGAAGAAGCTCGTATCACCAAACAGGCCATGGGAGGCAAGGTGGAACTTTATGTGCTGCTGAATAAGTACAACGAGCGTATAAACCTCGACCGGGAGATAGGAGAAACCATTGGCGATATGAGCGTCAATCTGTTCGACACTAAACTGTCCGCCCGCGTGGCCTACAAGGAAGCCACCGTGCAGGGCCTCGGCGTGACGGAGCTGCGCGATAAAAATGCCCAAGCTGAGATTGAGGCCATCGCAGCTGAAATCGAAAACCTTTTGTAAAAACCATCTCAGAACTCTTAAAAAATAAGGAAAATGGCAAAGAAGACCTTTAACATAAAAAGCACATTAGCAGTGCAGCCAAAGCAACTCTCGGCAGATGACATTGAGGCCGCCATCAAGCAAATCCACGATGGAAAAGAAGCGGTACAACCTGTGCCACTACCAAAAGCCAAGCCTAGAAAAGAGGTTGCTATAGCACCCTCGGTGAAAAAAAACACCGAGCCTAAGCCGTCTAAAACAACCAGTAAACGCAGCGGCAAAGAGGCCGTAGAAGAGGCACCGGTGCGTAAAGTCCGTTTGTCGGTAGATATTCATCCAGCCTTGCACAAGCGCTTGAAAATAAAGGCCATTGAACATGATTCTGATATCATGCATTACGTCGAGATGCTGATACTGCGCGACCTTGAGTAGTATTCAATGTTTTGTATTTTATTCATTAAAAAGAATCAACACCAACAGAAGTAGTCTTTTGTTGGTGTTTTATTTTTTATACTTGTTTTAAAGCTTTTAGGGCCCCACATCTCACTGATAATCAGTTTATTAAATCACCTAAAAGTGAGAGAATTGGGACATAGTGTGAGAGAATTGGGAAATAACGACGAGAGAATTGGGAAATAAACCGAGAAAAATGGGACAAAAAGTGAGAGAATTGGGAAAATGTGAGATATTTGGGACTAAATGTGAGGAAATTGGGAAATGACACATGCTTTTATAGGGATGCACTAGTGTTTTGAATATGATTATTTCCCAAATCCCTCACATTTAGCAATTGTGTCCCAAATATCTCACATTTAGCGACCATGGGGAAAAGAAGACGAAAAAGTGGCGGCATTGTCGTCATCAAAAAAGCCAACCAACTCATAGAATCACGTTACAGGTTTGATATCTGGGAAACAAGGTTCTTCTTGTCCATACTTTCCCAGATTCGGCGTGACGACAATGACTTTCAAGTTTACCGTGTATGGTACAAAGACGTTATCCGAGCCTTCAGCCTAAAATCCAATCAATCCTACCACCTGCTGCGTGAAGCTGCAAAGAGCATCATGAGCAAGTCTTTTTTTGTCAGCTATGAGAAAGATGGGACAACCCGCGAGGTGCAGTATCATATTTTGCGCAAGATAGACTATCTGAAGGATGGCAATGAATCAAAGGGGAGGGAGAGCCAAGAGTATATTGACGTGACTATTGAACAGGAAATGAAGCCGTTTTTTCTCCAACTCCAACGGAACTTCACGGCATACGACCTTCGCAACGTCGTTAAACTAGGTGCGTACCCCATTCGAGTCTACGAGCTTTTGAAGCAATACGAAAGCATCGGGGAGCGCACCATGGACATTGAAGAAATCAAACGGATGTTTGAAATAACAAAGGAATACCAGCGATTCCCTGACTTCTTTCGCTGGGTAGTCAGCCCGGCTATTAAGGAAATAAATTCACATACTGACCTGCTCGTCACGGACTGCATCAAAGTAAAAGAGGGTAAAAAAGTGGTAAGCCTGCGCTTCATTTTCCGAAGAAAACCCGATGAAGATGTGCCACATACGCGGAGTAGGGTAGTGCCCAAGCCGCTTGAATTACCATTTCAGGCTAATGAACTAAAACCCGTCGCAGAGGTATCGGATGCTTTACCAAAAAAAACAAAGGACTTGCTTTTCAACAAGTTCCAGCAGGAGGTTGTGCAGCAGTTTGGCGTTACTGCCACCACATTTTTGGAACTACTTGACGGCTGCACAGAGAAACAGGTAGGACAGGCTATTCGCGTTACCCGCCGAGCGAAGGTGAACAATCAGATAAAGACCAGTGTACCCGGATTTTTCATCAATGCGCTACGCAACGGCTACACCGATATTAAGGAAGAGCAAATGCGGCGTGAGGTGCAGGAAGTAGAGAAGAGTAGGGTAGTGCAGTCCATTCGGCAGGAGGTAGATATGCTTCGAGATAAAGCTGCAGACCTCATCAACGAGCAAATAAAGCTACTCACCGTTAGTCAGCCTGACATTACAACTACTGCCATCGCTAGCCTAAAAGACAATCCTTACGCAAAGTTGATAGTCGAAAAAAAGGAAAAAACGGCGAAGAAGGAACTAAATCTAGAAGACTACCGCCGGGATAAGATACTCCGCGACCTCGTGCGCCAAGCCATCGTCGAACAACACCCCGATACTTTTTCAAACATACTTTCCGAATACGAGCCCAAAATAAAACTACTGGAAGAAAAGATTAAAAATTTAAGTAGATAAGTATGTACTTACCTACTTAAATTTAACTTCTTTTGGCTAGCCGTACCTTGCTCTTCTCACGAATGATGTCTTTTACGGGCCTGCCTTCCAACTTTGATTCCAGCCAAGAAATAATGTCGAGATAAAGAAAGGGCCGCCGTTCAAACCGGTCGTTTTGCAGCGGCACAAGCAATTCGTGTAAGTGCCTAAACTCATGAGTCAGCGCGCTTGACTGGATACCAGCTGTGCGGCGCAAAAACTGAAAAATTACGCGCTGCACCTGCTGTAAATCCTCCACATGGAGCAAGTAGCGGTAAACGGATTTTACCTGGTACTCCACTAGGTCAGCATTGTCCAATTCGAAATGGGCAATGAGGTTCAGAATCCTTGCGAAACACTGGATGTCCGCCCGGTAGTCAATCGTTTTTTGATTGATAATTTTGTTCAAAAACTCGATGGCATTGCTAAAATCGCCGTTGCCGAAGTACAGGCAGGCAATACGGTATTGGAACACCATGTTCCGGTTGGCGTCCCAGTTGTACGGATTGTTTTGGAGAAAATTAGCCAGCTCAGGGATGAGCAAAACCGACTCACTGTAGCTGCCCCTCAAGTAATGTCCGTTAATGAGGTGGATGTAGCGATAGAGGTGGTAAAGTCCCTCCACGTTGCGGTTCTGGCTGAAATCTACTTCGGCGGGGTAGCCTTCCAATTGCCGCAAGGCCACCTCAAAACGCTCGTCGTGTAGGCTGTTGAACAAGGCACTGAGGAGGTTGTGCAACCCTTTCAGGTAAAAAACCGGATGCAGGGCTTTCATCGCAGGATTTTCCGAAAAAATATCCACCCAGCGTTGCGCGTAGCGGTAGCATGGGGCAAATTCCTGGCAGATATGGTACAGCCAGACATGTGACTGACAGAAGTAAATTTTACCCGTAAAATCAAGGTCTTCAAACCTTGCCTTTGGCAGCCTGCTGCTGAAAAATTCCTTCACGAAATAGTAATCGCGCTCGTTGCGAACAAAGCCAATTTTGAGATACAGGCCATACATCTGGAGTGCTAAATTGGAGAACTCATGTGTCTGCGAGAGTGCCCGCCCGATGGCCAGCGACTGCTCCGAAAGCTCCTGTGCCCGTCCTTCAATACTGCGGGTGATGTACTGCCCTTCAATCAGTTTTTCAAATTCCAGAATCTCCATCGCTAATGACTTGAACTGCCCAGCCAATGCGCGATCCTTTGTTTTAGCCAACAAATCCAGCGACTGGCGGTACAGGCCCTTGTCATATAGGACATGGGCGTAGTCAATGTTTTCGCGCAGCAGAATGTCCTCGTTTCGATTTCGCGAAAGCAACCGCAAGCTGGTAAGCAGCTGGCCATAGAGGTGCGCCTTCAGGTTGGGCAGTTGCTCCTTTTTCAGGCTGCTTATTTTCTTTAAAATGGCTGCTTCGTCGTACTCCCTCTTTTTATCCAAAAAGTCGAACAACTGTAGGAAAAGCAGGTCGTCCGACGATGAGTTGCGCTTCGCAAACAGCCGGAACTGCCGCTTCTCGCCCTGTGTCAGGGTGCGGATGAGTTGGAGAAGGTCGTCGGTGCGCTGTTTGGCCACTGTTTACGGGGTGATAAAGGTTGATAATAGTTTATTAGGGTTGATTTCTCGCGTGTTTGCCATCGTAGAAAAATTGTAACTAACTAGTTGATTATCAAATTTATAAAACAAAAAACAAGTCGTTTTAAAATAGGATAAAGCCAAAAAAATGATTTCTACGGCGGGTAGGGTAGGGCTACTTTTGAAAGTTCAAAGATATACCACCGACCCCATCAACCCTTATCAACCATATCAACTTTTATCAACTCAGAATAAATAATGGCTACACAAATCCAAATATTCGATACCACACTCCGCGATGGCGAGCAGGTGCCTGGCTGTAAACTCAACACGATTCAAAAAATTGAAATTGCCCGTGCACTGGAAGAATTGGGGGTGGACGTCATCGAGGCGGGCTTCCCCATCAGTAGCCCTGGTGATTTTGAGGCGGTTCGCAGGGTGGCAAATGCCGTGCGCCGCCCTACCGTTTGCGGCCTGAGCCGTGCCATCGAAAAAGACATCAAAGTTGCTGCAGAATCGCTGGAAGGTGCCGTGCGCCCCCGCATCCACACAGGCATCGGCGTATCGGAAATGCACATCCGCTACAAGCTGCAGACCACGCCAGACGACATCCTTTACCGTGCCGCTGCTGCGGTGAAATACGCCAAGTCCTTTGTCGAAGACGTTGAATTCTACGCCGAGGATGCTGGCCGTGCCGACAACGAGTTCCTTGCTCGGGTGCTCGAAGCCGCCATCAAGGCCGGCGCCACCGTGCTCAACATCCCCGATACCACGGGCTATTGTCTGCCGGAACAGTACGGCGCAAAAATCAAGTACCTCTACGAAAACGTGCGCGGCATCGAGAAGGCCATCCTCGCCACGCACTGCCACAACGACCTCGGTTTGGCTACCGCCAATTCCATCAGCGGCGTCATTGGTGGTGCAAGGCAAATCGAGTGCACCATCAACGGCATTGGCGAACGGGCTGGCAATACCTCGCTGGAGGAGG
>JAHEAS010000662.1 GCA_024642645.1 Saprospirales bacterium
CCAGTGCATCAATAATGGTGAGGGTGTGGAACCCAAAAGTAAGGTTATCGAACACGACGGGAAAGCTGATAACCGGGGCAGAACTACCGCCGTTCAAGGCAACGACATACGGCGGTGTGCCTCCCTGAATAGCCGCCAAAGTGATGGCCCCATCGCTACCGAAATGGCAAAGCGGCGAGCTTACCTCAACGATGCCGACTATGTCTTCAACCTCAAAAGTCAAGTTGACGACCACGGTAGAGTCGCAGCCCGTGTAGCTTGCGCCAGTGAAAACTTCCGTTCCCGAAGGATTCTGTGCGTCGTAAATGGTGCCGTTCACGACGATGAATCCACCTATCTGCAAAAGTTCGGTGATATTCCCAACGGCATCCGGTAAAAACGACAGGCTGACGTTCACCGTAGAGTCGCAACCGAGGTAGCTGCCGTTCGGGATAGTCTCACTTCCGGTCGGAGTAGTGGCGGAGTATATCTGCCCGTTTACCACCAATACCTCGCCTGGGCAAAGCGTCGAATCGAGGTTAAGTATCACCGAATTTCCGAAGGTTAAATTGATGTTTATGGTTGAATCGCAGCCACTTGTGCTTGCATTCTGCAATATTTCAGTGCCACTTGGGTTCGCCTCGTTGTAAACCGTACCATTCACGGTGATGCTGCCGCCTAAGCAAAGCTGGTCGTTTATCGTACTGCTGGCAGGGGGATAAAAAGACAGGGTGACATTCACGGTTGAATCGCAGGCGTTCACACTCCCGTTGGGGATGACCGCCGAGCCGCTGGGGTTGTTTTGGTTAAAAACCGTCCCGCCCACCGTGATGCTGGCATTGGAGCAGATGGTTGTGTCTAAACTTCCTGTGGCAGGGGGATAAAAAGACAGTGTGACATTCACGGTTGAATCGCAGGCGTTCACACTTCCGTTGGGGATGACCACCAAGCCGCTGGGGTTGTTTTGGTTAAAAACCATCCCGCCAACTGTGATGCTGCCACTTGGGCACAACGTAGGGTTGATATTGCCAACAGCAGGCTGGTAAAATGAAAGGCTGACCATCGCAACGGAGTCGCAGCCGAGGTAACTGGCACCGGGCATCGTCTCCGAGCCGCTTGGGTTGGTGGCGTTGTAAACCGTGCCGTTCACCGTAACGCTGCCACCTTGACAGAGTGTCGGGGTGATATTAGAGGTGACCACCGAATTGAAGCTTAGGTTCACTACGATGGCAGAGTCGCAACCATTGGCAGCACCAGCAATAATTACCTCCACACCACTTGGGTGGTTTTCATCATAAACAATTCCGTTTACGGTGATGCTCCCTCCTGTACAAAGCGTTTGAGTGAGAAAAGTAGTAGGGCTTGGTATGGGCGTGAGGTTTATATAAATGATTGAATCACAACCACTTGCGGCTGCATTTGCCAGCGTGATGGTGTCAGTTGGGTTGTTTTCGCCGTAATCAACACCATTCACCGAGATAAATTGGCTCGGACAAATGTCTGCAACGACGTTTAGGACAGCTGGAGGGAAAAAAGCTAGGTTGATATTCACGGTCGAATCGCAGCCAGAAGCACTGCCGCCCGGGAAGAATTCGGTTCCGGTTGGGTTGGCCTCGTTGTAAGTCGTGTTGTTTACCACCACCGACTCGCCTGAGCAAAGCATGGGGGAGAGGTTGTTCACCACCCCGTTTCCTACGGTGATATTGATGGTGGGCGCAGTGAGGGTTACCCCGCAACTGTTCCCATCTTCGAGGGCTGTCACCTCAATCGTTACCACGCCGTTGGTGATATTGAAATCAGCGGGGCAGAACTGGACGGAGGAACTGGCCGGTAGGTTGCTCTGTGAGCTGTTTCCCACCAAAACATTGTTAAAATAAACATTCCACTCAAAGTAAAAAGGTGCAATCCCGGTGAGCTGAACGGGGATGTTGTAGCAGTCACTGGCGCAAATCGAGGCATCGTTACCGATTTGAACCGTTGGCAGATAAAATACAATTGGGATAGCCTGTGAGTAACTGAAGCAAGGGTCGTTGAAGTCCACATTGCCAGTACCGTCGTCGTTCCCGGCAATGGCCGAAACATAATACGTTTGCCCCAAGACCAAGCCCGTCGGTGTTTGAATGACCGGGGAGTTGCTCGTCGTGAGGATGTTGGCCAGCAGCACGTTTGGGCTGTCGAGCAGGACAAATTGCAGGGTATCGTCACTGTCCAAAACCTCATCCTGATTGAATGGCACGGAGAACTGGAAATGGTTGATGCACAACATGAGCGGTGCGTTTGCAAAATTCATCGTACCAGCATCGGTCACGCAATTGCAGTTTTGACTGCCGGTAACCGTCACCGGGCCGCAGCTATTGGCATCGTCAATGTCGAACGAATAGCTCGTCCCGCTCGGAATAGGTGCTGAACTGAAGGTCGAGCCAACCAGCATCACACCGTTCACCGTGTAAGGCGCTGCGCCACCGATGATGTCGAAACTGACCGTGTAAGTCTGGGTGGCAGGGTCGCAAACCTCTATCAGGTTGGTGAAACTGACATTTGAGAAAACCGTGACGGTGGTCGTGCCGGACACCGTACAGTTTGCCGAAGGCACAAAAGTCAGCGTCACATTGCCGTTTTGGCCCGCTGGGTTGAAGTTGCTGCCGCTTACGCCAGGGCCACTCCACGTGCCAGCCGGGTAGTTCGGGTCGATGAGGTTGCTGAGGTCGTATGGTCCGCCGTTTTGGCAGAGCATGGCGGTCGATAGTTGAGGTGTGGCTGGTGTGTTCACATTGATGCTGGTCGTGGCCGTGGTGGCGCACAGCCCAGCATTTGGGGTGAATGTGAGGGTGACGCTGCCGCTCAAGCCCGTGGGGTCGAAGGTGTTGTTGGTGACACCGTTTCCAGACCAGTTTCCGGCAAAGCCGCCTTGCG
>JAHEAS010000663.1 GCA_024642645.1 Saprospirales bacterium
TCAAAATTTGCTTCTAGTTGTTTTTCGAGGTTTGGTTCCATGAGGTTTTGGAAAAAATTGATGCCAGTAAGTGCCTCTACCTCGTCCACCGAAACCGCATAACCACTAAGCGGTAAAGTACTGGTCTGATTTGGAACGATGAATCCAATGGCTTTTATCTCAGGCTCACTGAAGTCGAGCAACACTTTGTAATAGGAGGGAGCGACGGCCACTTGGCTTTCACCAATCCAAAACTTAATGGGCTGAGAAAGCACCGGTCCCGTTACGACGTACAAATGCTTGAAACGTTTCGCCCAGTCACGGGTTAATTCTTCCAATTCCCGCCAAACCCCCTTGTTGAACCCTGATTCTTGGGGTGAAATATTGCTCATAAAAAAGGTTTCCGACATCGCCTCATCCGAAAAAGCCATGTCTGCTGCCGGAACGATATGTCCGCGGTCATAGCGGCTGCGTCGATAATCGTCAGGGGTGGAACTTCCAGTTTCAACCTTTGGGTCTGGCCGGAAATCGTTGGTTCGTTGTACCCATTTTTGGTTCAGGCGTTCGGCAGTCAACTCATAAGCACACCACTCTGGAAGTTCATATTTTTCCACGTAGGAAAGTGCGTAATATTTATGCTGAACAATGGCGCCGTTTGGATTAGTTGGCAGGTAAAAAATACTGTCCTTGCCAGTTTCTTCCAAGTTTTCAACATCCTCTTTTATGACTTCACCCTGGTGTTGGTTTGCGTCGCCCCCCAAGAATTTTTGGAATCCCCAAAAAACAATACCCATCAATACGGCAAACATGCCAACCTTGGTGATTAGACCAGTGCTTTCAGCTTTGCTCGACTTTTGGTGGTTTTTGCGAAAATTTGCCATGCAAGAAAATGGTAATAATAACTACGGGGCAAATGTAGGAATTGCATTTGAGAATTGCCGTTTGATAGCATTGGCCCAACTTACCGAACAATCAACACAGGAATAGACAGCTTGTGACGTACCGCACTCACGGTCGTTCCGAATATCCAATCTTTTAGGGCCGTGTGGCCATGCCCGCCCATGACCAACAGGTTCGCTTTGAATTTATCCACAATCAGTGGTATCTGCTTTTTTGGGTCGCCAAAGCCAATTTCCAAAGAACATTTATAGCCTTCGGCCAGAAGTTTTTCTCGGTAATCATCTAAGTACTCCTTGTCCAATTGTGTTTCGTGGTCTTTGATGTCTTCCCCGAAAACCATTGCGCCAGCCGTCTCCACAATATGTATTAACAGGTAATTGGCCTCCTTTCCGCCCTGCGCCAAAGCGTGGTTGATGGAAGCGGCATCCATGTTGGAGAAGTCAACTGTGATGGCGATTCGCTCGTAATTGGGTTTTTCCAAATGGAGCGCTAGTGGCTGTTTCTCGGTGTGCAACGGCATGACATGATAGTGTTTTAATCCAGCAAAAAATGGCTCAAAAGTGATGTACAGCAGCAGCCCAAAGGCAAATACAGCTATTGGAATTATGGTAAGCCCCAGCAACCACTTGTATTCCGTTGTATTTACCAACATCATCATTATTTCATCAAAAACCAGTTTTACATTCAGCGAAACGATGATACCTGCACAAAGCCAAGCCAAGACCTTCACATAAGGTTTGATGACAAATTCCCCCATTTTTTTCTTGTCGCTGACGGCATGAATGAGTGGAATGGTGGCAAACCCCAGCTGCATGCTCAATACTACTTGACTCAACACCAGCATGTTTCCCGTAGATGCTTCCCCCAGATAATAAATGGTCAAAAAGGCAGGGATGATGGCAATCACCCGGGTAATCAAGCGGCGCAGCCAGGGCTGAATACGGAGATTCAGGTAGCCTTCCATCACGATTTGACCAGCCAATGTGCCAGTAATCGTTGAGCTTTGGCCGGAGGCTATCAAAGCTATGGCGAAAAATATTGGCGCAAAACTGCTTCCCAACAGCGGTGCCAACAGCTTGTGGGCGTCCTGTATTTCTGCCACTTCGAAAAGGCCATTTTTGTAAAACGTTGCGGCAGCCAAAATCAAAATGGCAGCATTGACGAAAAAGGCAAGGTTGAGCGCCACGGCAGAGTCGAAGATATTGTATTTGATCGCTTTTCTGATGGTTTCGGGGCTTCGGTCAATCTTTCGGGTCTGTACCAAGGAAGAATGGAGGTAGAGGTTGTGCGGCATCACCGTGGCACCAATGATGCCGATGGCGATGTACAAAGCAGTAGGGCCGGGCAGGGAGGGAATGAAACCCACAGCTAACTCCCCGAAATCAGGCTTGGCGATGAATATTTCCACCAAAAAACAACCACCGATAATCATCACCAAACTCAGGATAAACGCTTCCATTTTGCGGATGCCGTAGCCCATTAGAAACAAAATCAAGAAAGTATCTAATACAGAAATGGCGACCCCAGCCAGCAGCGGAAACCCAAACAACAACTGCAAACCGATTGCCATGCCTATTACTTCTGCCAGATCGCAGGCAGCGATGGCAATTTCAGCTAAAAAATAAAGAATTAGGTTTATCCAGCGGGGATAGGTGACTCGGGAGGCTTGGGCTAGGTCTAGCCTTCGCACGATGCCCAGCCGGGCCGATAAGCTTTGCAATAACAAAGCCATCAGATTGGACATGAGCAGCACCCAGATGAGCTTGTAACCAAATTGGCTGCCTCCAGCAATGTCCGTCGCCCAGTTGCCAGGGTCCATATAACCAACGCTGACGAGGTAGGCAGGGCCTAAGAAAGCAAACAACTTTCTCCAAGGCCCTTTGGGCGTGGTTGTATCAACCGAGGCGTGAACCTCTTCGAGGGATGGATGTGCTTTTTTTTGCGAGGACATGACAAACGGTTTGTCGAGATGTTCAGTGTACTCTGCCTGCTTTTCAAAGGTTGCTGCTGAA
>JAHEAS010000058.1 GCA_024642645.1 Saprospirales bacterium
AACGCACCAGTTTCACAAGTCGATACTTCAGGCAGCGATGTCATCAACATCCTTTTTTCAGACGAATTCAGCTACAACCTCATCGGAATTGACACTGTCAAGCGCCTAATTGGCAACGTGGAACTTAACCAAGACGATATCTATCTTTTTTGCGACAGCGCCAGCATTCTCAACAGCCAGCGGGTGGTAGCCAAAGGGCATTTTATCCTCCAACAGGGCGACTCCACCACTATCTTCTCTGATTCAGCCCTATACCGTGCCGATACCAAAATTGCCGACCTTTACAATGATGTTTCACTGGTAAAAGGAACTCAGAAGCTTTTTACCGATCACCTGGTTTACGATGCCAATACCAAAATTGCCACCTACCTTACAGGGGCAACCCTAACCGATGATTCCACTTTTTTAACCAGTGTGAAAGGCTACTACCACGCTGACAACGACGATGTTTTTTTTCGGGAAAAAGTAGTGGTTGAAAGCCCTGATTTTTCGCTCCGAACGGACACCTTGAAGTTCAATGCCCGTTCTAAAGTCGTGACATTCGTAGCACCCACGCTCATCGTTCAGGACACCGCCCGCATCTACACGGAAAGCGGCAACTACGATATCCCAAACAAAAAAGGCATTTTTAACAAGAACCCACAGTATCTTAAAAACGACCAAAAGGCGTGGGCGAGGCGCATGGAATATGACGGAAACAAGGAGGAAATTATACTGGCTGGCGATGCGCATTTTCAGGATAGCACAACCAACGCTACTGCCGACCGAATCATTTACAATGAACTTCTTGGGGTGACCATCCTGCAAGGCCATGCCTTCGTAAAGGATGATAAGCGAATTATCACGGGGGACACGGTCGTTTACAACTCAAAAAAAGGCACTTATTCTACCCGTGGGCGGTCTCATGTGGAGGATGGTAGCCAAGTGCTCGATGCCAATAAGCTTGACTATGATAAAGAGCGGGAGATGGGCATTGCAGTGGGGGACGTTATTTGGCAGGACACGACAGAGCGATTGACCGTAGTCTGTGAATTTGCAGAGCACAGCAAGCAAAAAAACTACCTTAAAGCCAGCGGTGGCAAGTACGGCAGGCCATTGCTCATCAAGGTTATTGATGGCGACTCTCTTTATATCAGCGCCGACACACTGATGTCCTTAAAACCAGATTCACTAACCGTGGCTGAACCTGATAGCTTACAAAACATCGAGTTTAGCAGCCAGGATTCCACCACTTTAGATTCCACAGTTGTCCCAAAGTCGAAACCTAAAATTCTTACCCAAAAACAACCAGGCCCAAAAAAATCGAACGAGCCAGTGCCTGCTGTTCCTCAAAAGCTGTTTGAGCTTCCTTCGGAAAATGACACGCTAAAAACAGTACCCATCGTTCCTCAAGATTCAGTCCTATTAGACTCTGCCACGACCGCCACTCGTCAATCGTCAGTCGTCAGTCACCAATCCGAAGACGACCGTATCATCCTTGCTTTCCACGATGTGCGCATTTTTAAAAAGGACTTGCAGGCGCTCTGCGATTCACTGTCATACAGCTCGGTGGACTCGCTTTTTCGGCTTTTCACAGCGCTGATTATCTGGTCAGACACCTCGCAGTTCACCGCTGATACCGTAAACATTCAACTTGCCAACGACAGGATAGACCGGATTTTCCTTCGGCAAAACAGTTTCATCGTCAATTCGCCGGACGAGTTCTTTTTCAACCAAATCAAGGGTAAAAACAGCATCGCCATGTTCGATAGCAGCGAGCTGCGGCGGGTGAGGGTGGTGGGCAACGCTGAGTCGGTGTACTATGCCCTCGATGACGACAAGGCGTATATCGGGGTGAACAAAACCCTGTGCAGCGAGATGTTGATATACTTCGGTGAAAACGAGGTAGAGGGAATCAAATTTTATACACAACCCAAAGCGACGCTTTTTCCAATGAAAAAAGCCGATCACGAAGGGCTGAAAATGGCCGGGTTTAGTTGGCAAACAGAGCGGCGGCCAAGGTCGGTCGATGATTTGTTGAAGGCGAAAACAGTAGCGGCGGTGCCAATGGTTACGCCAGTGGAAGTGAAGCCAGACCAAGTGGAAAAAGAGAAATAGCGACCTGTTCCCGTCGGTGCCTTTCCAGTCTTAATTTTCTTCAACCAATTCATTTCCTTTTGCCAACTGCCTTATTTTAATATTCAAAGCCGCAAACAACAAGGTCATGAATGGGCTTAGGTAATTGAAAACAGCATAAATAAAATAGTCGAAAACCGAGACACCCAGCACGCCTGACTGATAGGCACCGCAGGTGTTCCAAGGCACAAGCACAGAGGTCACGGTGCCACTGTCTTCCAAGGTCCGGCTCAGGTTTTCCGGTGCGAGACCTCGCTTTGCGTAAGCTTTGGCGAACATTTTACCAGGTACAACAATGGCGAGATACTGGTCGGAGGCTGTCACGTTCAGTGCGAGGCAACTGGCTACTGTGCTGGCAAAAAGGCCAAAAACCGAATGTGCCATGCCCAACAACGCATTGCTGATGCGGCTCAATGCGCCAATAGCGTCCATCACGCCACCAAAAACCATAGCACACATGATGAGCCAGATAGTACCCATCATCCCGGCCATGCCTTTTGCGTTGAAGAGGTCGCTCAGGGTGGCGTTATCAGTAGCGATGCTTGTGCCTTCCGTCATGGCCATCATCACGCCTTTGTAGGCACTGGTGAAAGTCAGGCTATCCGCTCCGGCGATTTTTTGTACTACATCGGGTTGGAAAATAATGGCGAAAATGGCTCCCAACAAGCTGCCTATCAGAAGGGCGATGATGGGTTGTGTTTTTTTGACAATCATTAAAATGACAGCTAATGGCACCAGGAACAGCCAGCCATTTATGTTGAAAGTTTGCTTGATGGAAGCGAGGATTGGTGCAGGGTCAGCAGCGCCGGATGTATCTTGCGCAAAGTTCAATATTACAAAAACGATGAGGGTGACGATGATGGTAGGTACTGTCGTGAAAGCCATATACCTAATGTGTGTAAATAGCTCGCTGCCTGCCATGGCCGGTGCGAGGTTGGTAGTGTCTGATAGCGGCGACATTTTATCCCCAAAATAGGCGCCCGAAATCACTGCCCCTGCCACCATTCCGATTGGCATTCCGATGGCCTTCCCGATGCCGATGAGGGCGATGCCAACTGTAGCGGAGGTCGTCCAGGAGCTGCCCGTGGCCAAGGAAATGATACAGCAAATTACCAATGTGGCTGGCAGGAAAATGCTCGGATGTAGTATTTGCAAGCCATAATAAATCATGGCAGGAATGATGCCGCTGATGAGCCAGGACCCGGCTAAAGCCCCCACCAACAAAAGTATTATGATTGCCCCAGAAGTTGACCTGAAATTTTGGCCCACTTCCTCCAACATAGTTTGGTAGCTCACTTTGTTGAGAAAGCCAACAACGGCCGCTACTGCCCCGCCAATGAGCAGGATGAATTGGTTTGAGCCACTAAGCGCGTCGTCGCCGAACACATAAACATTATGGGCCAACAGGGCAACCAAAATGATAACAGGGAGGAGCGCTTCCCAGATGTTGAGTTCTTTGTTCCGGATGATTTTATGGTCTTCCATTTACCTTGCGTTTTTTAAACAAGGAAGCAAGGTAATTTTTTTCTGGAGAATTGAATGAAATTCAGTCTTGGTTTGGAAGACCCAAATGCCTGTTTTCCACGCCAATTAGGGTGTAGTAGATATGCTATGGCTGTCCAGATTTTTGTAATCGTGGCTAAGAAATCAAGGGAAAGTTGCAGCGTATTTTCAAAAATCCTTCCTTATTGCCACCATTCGAATACTCAAAATGGGCAATACCACCCACATCGCCAGCACTATCATCGAAACGGCCATGCCAAGTCCTGTCCCCAAGAACTTACGGAAAACTGCCCCGGTAAAGCCCATCAGTGCCGAGATGTCCAATTTTAATAAAATGAGGATGCGGGATAGGTCAATTGGATTGAGCACAGAAGCAATGAGCGAAAATTTTTCGAGCGGATATTCCGAAAATATGGAAAGCGAGAGCAGTAAAATGCCATCGTAAATCACGGCAAAAAACAGCCAGGCTAATATCGCCAGGCCGAAACCTTTGATACGGTTTTCGTTTTTCAAAGCAATGAAAAAAGCGATGGCACTGAATACAAACGAAAGCACTACACCAATCAGCAACAGCATCAAGAAATTACCTGCCTGTGCAGAGCCAAAAACACCATAAATAATAAACGGCAGGCCTACTCCAATTGCCCAACTGGCTGACAATGAGGCTGCTACGCCGAGGTATTGCCCCAAGAAAATACTCGTCCGCTTGACTGGTTGCGCCAGCAAAAGCTCCGTAAATTCCCTTGAATTGTAATAGTACATCACCCCGAACATGGTGGCGATGAGCGGACAAAGCAGCAGTACCACGTTCATCAGACTGATGACCACTTTTGATAAGTCACTGCTCAACCAGAGCAGCGAAAACGTGAACAGCATGTAAAACCCACAGTAGATGTAAGTCCATCGGCTACGAATAAGGTCGAAAAAGCTGTATTTTAATATTTTGAACATGCTGTTTATTTAGAGCTGGAGGATGAAAAATCAGGCTTTCAAGCAGGCATTTCAGCCATCTGTTTTTCAAGCAGCTTTGCTATGGCCCGCTCCACGTTAGGTTCCTCCGATTTTTCCTTTAGTTCTTTCAAACTGCCCCTAAAATGGATTTGACCTTCGAGCAAAAAAACGACCTCCTCGGCGAGTTCTTCAACTAGGCTCATTACGTGAGTAGTGATGAGGATTGTTTTACCCTTCATTCGCTGTTGGTGAATGAGTTCCTTCAATCTGACCATCGAAATGGGGTCAAGCCCAGCGGTCGGCTCGTCGAGGATGATAATGGGGCAGTCGTACATGAATGTGAGCACGAGGTTCACTTTCTGGCGGGTTCCGCCGGAGAGGTTGCCGAGGCGTTTGTCGAGAAATGGCCGTAGCTCAAAAAGTGAAATTAATGCTTCATCATTGGCAGTGCTGGAATTGAGGTCTTTTACCATTCGAATCAGCTCAGCCACAGTCAGGTTTTCAGGAAAACGGGCGATTTGCGGCAAATAAGCAATCTGGTTGCGATATCGCCATTTACCGGCAACATTCTCTCCTTGCACGGAGATGGTTCCACTGTCGGGCAGCACCATGCCGAGGATGGACTTGATAATCGTTGTTTTGCCAGAGCCATTGGGGCCGAGCACAGCAGTTATGCCTGGTCTGTCGAATTTCAGGTCAATTCCCCTAAGCACCTTATTCGCACCGAAAGATTTGTGAAGTTGTTGTATTGAAATCATTTTAAGTGGTTTTCTGCACCTTCTTGACTATTCATTGCAGGCTGCAAAAACTTGCCTGGTAGTGGTGGATTTGGCAAGGCGTTATTTGTCGTTTTCACAGTACTCACTACTGTCCACTTTTTCATCCGAGGTTGATTATCTACCACGTTTTCAGGGGTAAAAATAGGGCTTACCTTTTCTGAAAAATTAAGGATGTCAATAAAAAGGCTGCGCAGCAGTACCATAGACTCGGGTGTCTGGCTGACCACATGGCTGAAAAGTTTCATTGGGCGGTGCGGTACGTCGCCGATGCCGTTGTGGTCGAGGTCGTAACCAGCATAGTCGCTCCAGAAATTGCCATCAAACTTGTTGTCCACCCCAGACGTATGTACGGCGAGGTCGAAGCTGTTACCGATAAAATTGTTGGAAGTTATTTGAAGGTTTTGGCAGCCTCCTGAAATCCGCATCGCCCATCCGTTTTGGATAAAATTGTTCTTGGAGTAAACAATCCTATTGGAGGTTTCGGCAAAGATACCGACCGTGTTTTCTTGAAATTGGTTGCCTTCTATCTCCGAATCATGGATTTCTTTCAATAGTAGCCCAAAGGCGGACGGGCCCCAATTTTTTTCAAACAAATTGCCGTGCATCCCAATCCGTTTGGAGTACATGACAGCTACACCGGCGCCATTGTTTCGAAAAGTGTTTTGCAGGTAGTTGTCATCATTTGAAAACATGAAATGGAGGCCGTAGCGAACGTTGTGTTCGCTCAAGTTGCCTTTGATGGTGCTGGAATTGACGAACTCAAGGTAAATACCATCTCGGTGGCCACTTGTCCAATTATTGATAATCTTTACGTTGTCGCAGTACCAGAGGTGGATGGCATTGCCGGAACTCACCTCCTCTTTAGCCTCACCGTGGACGGTGTTGCCCTCTATAATTCCATTTTTGGAGTGCTGTGAATAGATGCCGAAGAATGCGTTTTTCAGTTGGTTGTTTTTGATGCAAAAATCGCTAACCTCCCTGAGGCGAATGGCGGCACGATCCTCGGTGTAACTGGTACCAACATTTTCGATTTTAAAACTCTCGATATGTACGTGGTTAGAAGCGACGGTGATGATTTCTGTTTTGCCTTCGCCATCTAAGACGGGCCAGTTTTTGCCAATCAGCCACAATTCCTTGTCAATCAGTAGGTTGCCTTCTGCAAAATGGCCGCCGTCAACAGTTACGGTGTCGCATGGGTCAGCGAGCCGAATTCCCTCTTTGACGGAAAAAACGGGGCAGGTTGGGCAAACAAGGATATTATTTGCCCAAATAGCTCCCTGCCCCATAGGGATTAAGAAGCATGTCAAAATCCATCTAAACATGTGAGAGATTTGTAATTATTCTTCAAAAAGTGTAACTATTTCTGCCCAAGTATGAACTTCGCCACCCTTATTTGCCTGCATTTTTGAGGCACTTTGCTCGTTATTCCATGCGGACAAATACCCACCCATAGGGCTTGGGATTTCTTTGGAAATAAGGTACGAGCTGGTGGTCGCATCCTGCCAATCCTTCGGCGATTCAAAGTCTCGGACAAGATAGAGAGCGTAGTTGCTCTGGTCGTTTTCTTTCAAAAAAGCCATCATGCATTCAATGGCATCGAACTTGAAAACCTTGCTTTTAGTCGTCACCAGTTCAGCCGCAAATTGCTCATCCACAATGGTCATTTTGCAATGTGCGCAAACATCCTGTCCGAGGGAAAGGGGCTGTGGCGCTGGTTGACATGCAACCAGTAAACAGGTGATGGCCAAAGGCATGATGGCTTTTCTCATTGAACAACGGTTTTTCTTTTTTGGAGCCAAGTGGCGATTGTACCTAAGATAAATGTACCGCCAATAAACCAACCGCCAATATAAGGCCATGATTTTGCTAAAAAGTTCAGGAGTGTTTTATTTCCAATTAGTGGTGGTTGGTAGGCCATGCCTGGCACTTTAATTGGCGCAGTGGGGCTTAGGTTGTGGCCATAGTCATATTCCCATTGATAGAAATCATAAAGCCCTAACGCGCAGCCTACTAGTCCCAATAATAGCCAGCCCATCCACCATTTCCAGCGGCCCGTGAAAGCCAGGATCATGCCTAGTGCTGACATAGCAAGCACAACAATGGGAAAGTATTTGAACTCCTTGAAATCATCTGGTTCGATATATTTCATCCCTACATAGTGGTTCAGGATGTTGATATTTTGGAGTGTGCCTTCCTCGCTCCCGGTGATTTTATTTATCCAAATGTACATCGTTACCCCTTTCGGGTATTGTGGAGCTATCAGCGTGATGGACCACATCGGAAAAACAAAGAGCGTCAGCATCATCGCCGCTGCGAGGAAGAATAGAATCTTTGGAAAGGATTTCATTTTAGGAATCTTGGGTAATCAGTGATTAGAGACTGGTGATTGGAAATGAGTACCAATCACCAGTCACAATACACCAATCACCAATTACTGAACTGGTTTCTCTTCGCCTAACCACCACTTAAGCGCGGTAGCTGAACCTGCAGCTGAGACCCTGATGTAGCCTTGCATCTCTTGGTGAAGAGCAGAACAGAAGTCGGTGCAGTACATTGGGAAAACGCCTTCTTTCTTAGGCTCCCAAACCAATGTTTCAGTTTGGCCAGGCATGATGAGCAGCTCACCGTTGTTGGCACCCATGACAGCGAAACCGTGCGGCACGTCGTAATCTTGTTCGAGGTTAGTGACGTGGAAATACACCTTGTCGCCTACCTTGACACCTTCTATATTGTCAGGTGCAAAGTGGCTCCGAATAGTAGTCATATAAACATGGAGGTTATTTCCTTCCCGCACTACTTTAGTTTCTTTTTCACTTGGCACCATATATGGGTGCTTGTTTTCGCTCAATTTGAAGAATTGCTTTGACTTTGGAACGATGCGGTCAGCTGAAATACCCTGTGCGTAGTGCGGCTCACCGACGGTTGGGAAGTCGAGCAGCAGTTCCATCTTTGAACCATCAATTGAGTAAAGCTGTGCACTTTGAGTCAATTCAGGCCCAGTTGGGAGGTACCGGTCTTTCGTGATTTTGTTCAAAGCCACCACGTACTTGCCTTGTGGTTTGGCAGAGTTGCCGCCTGGCACCATCAGGTGACCGATGGAGTAGTAGGTAGGCACCCGGTCGAGCACTTCCCAAGTGCCCACTTTCCACTTCACAATTTCAGAAGAAATGAAAAAGCTGGTGTAGGCATTGCCTTGGTTGTCATACTCCGTGTGGAGTGGGCCTAGGCCAGGTTCTTTCACGACACCACCAAGAACTGATTCGAATTTCAATACAGGAATACCTTGGAATTCGCCATCGAAGTCTTTGTTGTCAATAGCTTTCAACATGTTCGCAAAGGAGTGAACTGTGATGTCAGCAGAGAGTTTGCCTGAGCAGGCAATGTATTCACCTGTTGGATTTACGTCAACACCGTGCGGTGATTTAGGCGTTGGGAGCAAGTACACCAAGCCGGGGCAATCTGCTGGGTTCAACACTTTCACAGTCTTTTTTGCAGTGGAAGTGGCAGTTTGCGTGGATTCATTGTACACGTTGTGCATATAGTTGGCAGGATACTCCTTTGCCTTGCCTTGTGCAATGTATTCTTCAGCTTTTTTCCAGTTAATGGCTGCCACGAAGTCCTTATCGTTTTGCGAAGCATTTACTTCAAGCAAAGAGTTCTTTTGCTCGGAGTTGTAGGAAGTGAAAAACGCCCAGCCATGTGACTGGTTTTTACCACAGCTTGCAAGGTCATAGTCGATGCCAGGCATCAGCACTTGGAAGGCTACATCCATTTCACCTGACTCCTTATTCACGCTGATGAAAGACAGTGCGCCTTGGAAATTTTGAGCATAGCTTGAAATGGGCACGTCCTTTTGAGGAATAGGCACACTAAAACGCGTGCCAGCCATCAAGTACTCTGTGTTTTGTGTCAAATAAGGCGAGGAGTGGTTACCACCGGAATTTGGAATCTCGATGGTTTCCACAGTTTCGAAAGTGCTGAGGTCTATCCTCGCAATCCTTGGTGTGTTGTTTCCATTGATAAAAAGCCAGCGCCCGTCCGTCTCGCCGTTGGTTTGCGAAAGGTTGGGGTGGTGGGCATCATCCCAAGGGATGAAGCCGTGGGAGGTATTTAGCAATGGCTTGGTTTCTTCATTGAAGCCATAACCTTTTTCTCCGTCAACGGCGAACACAGGTATAACCTTGAAAAGTCTTCCGGAAGGCAGGCCATAGACACTGACTTGGCCACTGAATCCACCCGACATGAAGGCATAAAATTCATCTAACTGCCCTGGTGCAACATAGGTTTTGGAGGCTGCATTTCCACCCAAAGCGCCTGTATTTGCGCCTTGGTTTGTCTTGCCACAACCGGACAAGACCAACACAGAAACAGCCAACAGCCCAAGTAAGAAATGCTGTAGTTGGTTCGAATGATTTTTCATAATTGCGATATTTTTCAATTTAAAAATGATTGGTTTTCAGATTTCTGAGATTTTAATTAGCATCATAAAGTCCTGAAGTACTCTAATACTGCCCTGGCATCATCCTCCGTTAGGTGTTGGTTTGCCATTGGCGACATGTTATACTCAACGAGCAATTTTTTTGCTATTGGGTCTTCTTTCACCATTTGCTCTGGGTTCAGTATCATGTTCATGACCCATTCTGGTGAACGGCGATCAAGAACTCCCTTGGGTGCAGGACCAATGAACTTTTCGGTAGGTTTATGGCAAGCGGTACACATTTTCTCATAAACACTTTTACCATGGTCGGCAAGTGTTTGGTCTACCGCAGCTGACATTTCTACTGAAGTAATAGGCCCAATACCCTTATTGGTCATAGGGTCTGCCTCTTCGGCAAGCATTGATTTGGGCTTTGGTGCGTCTGACGCAGCAGCTTCTGGTTTGTCAGAAGAGCAGCCAAACACACCAATAAGTAGGGATAAAGCGAGAAGTTTAATTGCTAACTTTTTCATAATAGTCAAGTTTTGAAAGATGGATTTTTTTGCCAGAATGATTATCGGATGTTTTTATCCTTTATTTGACAGGGCAAAGATTGCGCTACGATGGAAAGTGGTTGATGACGAATGTCAGGCGAGGAACTGATAATTATCAGCAATAAAAAAAGGTGTTTTTATCCTTTATTAACCATTTTTGCGGGTCGCTTTTTGTGCAAGCGAGGCAAAAAGAGATTTGCGTATCCAACAAAACCTACGGAATATGTTTTCGAAAAGCTGTCAATATGCCATTCGGGCAGTTACGTATCTTGCCGAGCAGCAAGGTTCTGAAAAAAATGTGGGAGTAAAAGAAATTGCCGAATCGCTTCAAGTGCCACAGCAGTTTTTGGCAAAAATCCTACAACAATTGGCGAAGCACAACCTTATTTCGTCAGTGAAAGGCCCTG
>JAHEAS010000664.1 GCA_024642645.1 Saprospirales bacterium
TCAGTGCCAGCGTCTTGTTTAGTGACCCAGGCAGATTTCCAAAAGGTGTAGAGGAGGCCCAGTGCACCCAGCACCGGGACGATCATCATTAAAGTTTGACCCATAATCTTGTTGGTTTTAGTTTAAAAGAATTTGAACGGATAAAGCAAGGCCGCCCTCATGGCCAAAAACCAGCGTTTTGCTTCAAAAAACAGGCCTTTCAAACAGGGGGCGAAGGTATCACAAAACTTAATTTTGGCAAATTTTAATTGGTTGATACGCTTTATTTTGGCAGGTTTCCAATCATTTTTACAAAAAATTCCCTTCCCGAAGGTATTCCCGAACGTAGTCATCTATTCCTTCCTCCAGGGTGAAGAAGGTTTTGTCATAGCCTATGACCCGTAGTTTAGCCACATTGGCTTCTGTGAAGTATTGATAGGTGGCTCGGATGTCCTCCGGCGTGTCCATGAAGCTGATGTTCGGTACAAAGTCCATTGCATTGAAAGTGTTGAGGGCCAAGTCCCAAAATGGCCGTGCCTTTCCTGTGCCCACATTGTAAAGCCCGCTATGATTTTGGTGTTTGTAAAAAAACAGGCAGATGTCCGCCACGTCTTTTACATAAATGAAATCACGTAGCTGCCCGCCATCGGGGTAGTCGGGTCGGTGCGAGCGGAAGAGCTTCATGCCGCCCGTTGCTCGGATTTGCTTCACTGTTTGCAAGATGACGCTCGCCATGCGGCCTTTGTGGTACTCATTTGGGCCATATACGTTGAAGAATTTGAGGCCGGCCCAAAAAGGCGGGGAATTGGGAATTGGTGAATTGGTGAATTGGGCAGTGGGGAGTTCACCAGTTTGCTGGAGTGCCCAAAGGTCGAAGTCATTTTTGCTGACACCATAGGGGTTGAGGGGGTGAAGTTCTGGGACGATGTCATGCCGGTCATCGTAGCCGTGCTCGCCTGCGCCATAGGTGGCGGCGCTGCTGGCATAGACGAGTGGGATGTTGTTTGCTGCGCAAATTTGCCAGATGGCCTTCGAATAGTCGAGGTTTAATTCGTTGAAAACGATGGTGTTCTGTTCCGTTGTGTCCGTCCGGGCACCGAGGTGGAAGACGAAGCTGACCTTGTCGGCGTGGGTTTGGAGCCAAGGTAGGAAGTCGTTCCGGTCTATTTTTGATTGGAATTGTTTGCCGTCGAGGTTGCGGTTTTTGTCGGGACGGGAGAATTCGTCCACGAGTATGAGGTCGGTCAATCCCTCGTCGTTGAGTTTGCGAAGTAGGCAGGAACCGATGAAGCCTGCGGCGCCAGTGAGAACTATCATTTTTACTGGTGAAATGTTTTAAGACATAAAATAATCCACGGCCAAGTTATACCCCTTCAGGCCCAGCCCGATGATGCACCCCACACAATTGGGCGCCGTCATGGACTTGTGCCGAAATTTCTCCCGAGAAAAAGTATTGGAAATATGCACCTCCACGACGGGCGTCTCAATGGCGGCGATGGCATCGGCAAGGGCGATGGAAGTATGCGTGAATGCTCCGGGATTGAAGATAATACCTTGGTAAGAAAAGCCGGTTTCGTGCAGTTTGTCGAGCAATTCGCCTTCGTGGTTGCTTTGGAAATAGTGAAGGATGACTCCAGGGTATTCTTGCTGCATCTTTTCAAAATACTCTTCGAAGGAGCGTTTACCATAAATATGCGGTTCCCGAGTGCCGAGCAAGTTGAGATTTGGGCCGTTGATGATTAAGATTTTCATTTTAAAAGGAGAAAGGAGAAAGGAGAAAGGAAAAAGTAGGGGCAGTGGGGTAACTCCGAGGCCCACTTTTCACTTTCTCCTTAGTTCTTATCCCTACTACTTGGTGGTTTTTGATGCGATAGTTCCAAGTATATTTTTCAATTCACCCGATTCTTTGACTTAAGCTTTCCTCATTTCCTTATCGCCTAGTTCCAAGGCATCGCACATCCGAAGCCAATAGTTGGATTCTCGCATTGCTTTGAGCGCAATTTCTACTTTGTTATAAAAATCTGCCCTTGATGAACCTGCTTGAGCCTCCTCATAATTAGCTCCGCTTGAGGAAGCTGACTTTGAAATTTGGTAACGAATAACATTGTTTTCAATATTGGGTGGCAGCGTTTTCAGGTATTTCATCACATTTACCGCAAAGCGAAACAGCCGCTCTTCCAAGTCGTTTTTTCACCTCATAGTTGTTTCTTTTCTTGCAAAACCTTGAAAGCACCCTAGTACCCCGCTTTTTCCTTTTTCCTTCTTAATTCGCTTGCTCCGATAGAAACTTCAAACGCACCAACAATATTTCGTCGAAAGTGCACTCGTCATCCTTCAAGTCCTTATAAGCCACCTTAGGGTCGTCAGTTTCTGACGACATGAAGTAGTCGTAGATTTCCTCAACTACCGCTTCGTCCATTGCGTCTTCGAGGTAATAGTCAATATTGAGTTTGGTGCCGGAGCAAACGATGGCGTCCATTTCCTCCATCAGTTCGTCCATCTTCAGGTCGTTCTGGCGGGCGATGTCAGCGAACGGCATCTTCCGGTCAATGGCTTGAATAATGGCCACTTTCACCTTCGACTTGTTGGCTACTTGCTTGATGACGGTATCCGATGGGCGGTCAATCTCGTTGTCCTCCACGTACTTCGCAATCATGTCAAGGAAGGGCTTGGCGTAGCGTTGTGCTTTTCCAATGCTCACGCCCTGGATTTTGGCCATGTCCTCCATGGTGATGGGGTACTGTGTAGCCATGTCTTCCAATGATGGGTCTTGGAAAATGACGAAGGGCGGTATATTCTTCTTCTTGGCCACTTCCCGGCGCAACTCTTTCAACATTTTGACCAAAGTCTCGTCAAGAGCGGCGACTTTGCCCATTTCGTCATCAAGGTCAACCTCGTTGTTGTC
>JAHEAS010000665.1 GCA_024642645.1 Saprospirales bacterium
TGGATAGTTTGCAGAATCTCTTTGGTTAGCATAATGATGAATTTTTAATGGTTAACAAATTGATGTCCGACCCTGCCCACCCGTTTGCGCGCAGCGGCCTAGTGATACGATGGCACGTATCATGATGATTAGAGAGAGCGGGAACTATACTTAGTGTTAGAAATGGGTTAATTCAAGTGCACCCTGCCTTGGTCTTTACTTGAAATGACGATAGCAGGATGTCGGATGGTTTTCAGCAGCATGGCCAATCCGATAATCGAACATGCCACCGTCAATTCCTTGAAGAAAAGATAATCGGTCTTTGCGGACAAGCCGAGCGCCGTGCCCAATATTGCCAGAACGCCAATTGCCCTAATGGCTGCCCCATTGCTCCGTGGCTTTGCCTTGAGATGGGGAATGGACTGGATACTGTTCTTTTCTTCAGCGACCCTCCTCGACCCATCTATGGATTTTTTGATGTACGTTGTCATGTGGTATTAATTTTTGATTCGGGGCAAAGTTGAGTTGGTTTTTTGATAAGATATAATTCATCTTTGTGATAGAAATCATAATCAACACTTATGAATTATACCTTACAGCAATTAAAGATTTTCCTAAAAGTAACTGAATATCAAAGTGTTACGAAGGCTTCGGAGGAACTTTACCTGACGCAGCCAGCAGTGTCCATGCAGCTAAAAAAATTTCAGGAACAGTTCGCCGTGCCCCTGACTGAGGTAGTTGGAAGGCGGCTTTACGTAACCGATTTTGGGAAGGAGATAGCAAATTCTGCTCAGAGGATTCTTGACGAAATTGAGGCCATCAACTACATGACAAAGTCATTTAAAGGTCATTTGGCTGGCCGCTTGAAAATCTCGACGGCTTCGACAGGAAAGTATGTGATGCCCTACTTCCTCTCCGATTTCCTTCGGAAAAACCCTGCTGTTGACCTCGTGATGGATGTGACAAACAAGACCCAAGTAGTTAGTAGCTTGGAGCAAAATGAAGTTGACTTCTCACTGGTTTCTGTATTGCCACAGCACCTGAAGCTGGAATCAGAGCAGTTGCTGCAGAACAAGCTTTTCTTGGTGGGCGGCACTCGCCTACGGCGCAACCCCAAGACGCCTGTGCGAAAAGTGCTGGAGACACACCCACTGCTTTTACGAGAGCCTGGTTCGGCGACACGCATCTCCATGGAACAGTTCATGGAAAAAGAAAACTGGCCCACCTACAAAAAGATTGAACTTACCTCCAACGAAGCCCTGAAGCAGGCAATAATAGCAGGATTGGGATATTCCATCATGCCGCTCATTGGCATCAAAAACGAATTGGTGGGAGGTGATTTGGAGGTAGTTCCCTACAAGGGACTTCCCATCGTTACCCACTGGAACCTCGTCTGGTTATCGGCAAAAAGGCTTTCGCCCATTGCCGAGGCATTCCTTGATTTCATCCGAAAAGAAAAGGCAAATATCATTTCCGAGGTGTTCCCTTGGTTCGAGGGTTACAAATGACCAAGTCATTTGCCTGCATAAAACAGTCGCTGAATTACAGTTGCTAAACAGTTTTCTTCCAGATTAGAATGCAGTTAGAAGTGCAATTTGGCTCAACTTTACAAGCCCTTTATCATTTAATGGTTCACTAAATAAGATTCCACAATGAAGCCCATCAAGCGTTTTTTCAGGCTGATAAAATTAGACAAAAAGGACATTCTGTACATATACCTCTACGCCATTTTCGCAGGGCTGATAGCCCTCAGCTTGCCCCTTGGCGTACAAGCCATCATTGGACTGATAGCAGGGGGCAGTATATCCAGCTCATGGATGATACTGATAGGCGTGGTAACACTGGGCACCGCACTGGCCGGCATTTTAACGGTCATGCAGCTTTCCGTCACGGAAACCATCCAGCAGCGAATCTTCACCCGCTCGGCCTTCGACTTTGCCTACCGCATCCCAAAAATCAAGTGGGAGGCCATCCATCGCGATTATGCACCGGAACTGGTCAACCGCTTTTTCGACACCCTCACCCTGCAAAAAGGGCTGCCAAAAATTTTGATGGACTTCTCGACGAGCGTCTTACAGATATTTTTCGGGCTGTTGCTCCTATCATTTTACCACCCGTTCTTCATCTTTTTCGGGCTGTTGCTCGTGGCCATTGTATTGCTCATTATCCGACTGACCGGGCCACAAGGCCTGAAAACCAGCCTGAAAGAATCAAAATACAAGTACGAAGTCGCTTACTGGCTCGAAGAACTTGCCCGCTCCATGGGCACTTTCAAGCTGGCAGGAGCCAGCGACCTGCCGTTGCAAAAAACCGATGCCCTCGTCAACGGCTACCTCGATGCCCGCAAGGCGCACTTCCGGGTGCTGGTGACACAGTACGGCAGCCTGGTCGGATTCAAGACCTTCGTGACGGCAGGACTGCTCATCCTCGGTAGCGTACTCGTCATTGACAACCGCATCAATATCGGGCAGTTTGTGGCAGCGGAAATCATCATCATCCTCGTCATGAGTTCCGTTGAAAAGCTGATACTCACCATGGAGACCATTTACGACACGCTCACGGCGCTGGACAAACTGGGCGGCTTCACCGACCTCGAAATTGAACGGGAAGAGGGCATCCGCTTCGAGCAATGCGACACAGGCAAAGGCATCGCTGTGGAACTTAGCGGCGTGAGCTACCGTTTCGCCGACTCGCAAAAAAACACGCTGGATGAACTGCACTTGAACATTACCGAAGGCGAAAAACTCTGCATTGCGGGCTACAACTCATCGGGTAAATCTACCCTGCTGCACCTCATCGCAGGGGTTTACACCCAGTTCACTGGCTCGATTTCCTACAACAAAATCCCCTACCGAAACCTCGACATCGTGAGCCTGCGGGCACATATCGGCGACCATATT
>JAHEAS010000666.1 GCA_024642645.1 Saprospirales bacterium
GAGACCGGAATTAGCTAATTAGGGTCACTTAAAAGACTATTTTATAGGCTTTGAAACCCTCTCGCCATGACTCGATGTCCGAATGGATTTTGCCTTTTGAACTTGGGTCGTTGGTAAACACATGCACGAACGGCTCATCGGTTCCTTCTTTGAAGTCAAGTGTGGCGGCCCAGATTTTGTTTGAAGCATCGTAAATGATAATGGCTTCGTTGGTGGTGAAAAGGCCAGGCACGGCACCTTGAACGACTGTCTGGCCTTTTGGATTGGTAGAACGCTCCTTCACCTCCATGTTAAAGGCAAAAAGCTCATAATTTTGGTCCCCAACCAATCGTCGGAATTCATCGTGGGTATCCTGCGTAAAAAAAGTGTCACCATCACTTGTCCCAACGGTCAACGTTGATTTGTGGAGGTATTTTTTTTGTTCAAAACGCCCTGCTGCGTATGCCCTTGCGCCGAAGCCACAAGCAAGGTTGCTGCTGGGTTGTTCTACTAAAATATAGTCGTCGAAGCGTTCAAATCGGAGTTCGCAGGGCTTATCTTCATAGGTTTTTTGTTTAAACAGTGCCTTAGAGCCTTGATGGCTCGCATGCCCTTCTAGCGTTCCGACGTGGCTGCTCCGGACCACGGACAAAGCGAAATCAAAGGAGTCTTTAGTCACGTTACCAATAAGCAGGTAGCCATTGTCCCACACTTGGTTCAAATGCCAATTCCCTTTCCAACCGCTCACAGACTCCGCTGGTGACGAATAAATCAGTGAAAATGGAAAGTTGCGTTTGCCGTCCTTTGAGGTCCAAGTGCCAGTGAGTGTGTCGATATTGGCCAGGCTCCCAACAAATTTCGCACCTTCCTTTCCATTTGAAAATTCGACGATTTCGTAGCTATTGTCTTCAGATTTCAGTTCACCACTCAATTCGATCGGTTTGTTTTTGGAGGTGTACCAATAGCGTCCGCTCAGAAATCCGTCACCCCAGTTCACGAGTACCATTTCCACTGCATATTTGTCTATCTGGCCGCTGTATTTTTTCAAAAAATAGGGGTCAGGGGTGGTGATTTCAACCACAGAATCAAGCTGAGGCAATTCGGCAGGCATTGGTTCGGTAGCGACGGGCGGGTCGTTTTTGCAAGCTATAAGCCAAAGGCAACTGAGGACGAAAAAAAAAATTGTTTGACGCATGGTGTTAAAAGTAGAAAGGACAAGTTGATGGATGGTTCTCAGCAAATTTAAAATGGAATTTTGTTTGCATCCATTAAAAATTGGCCGCAAAGTTCGCTTTTCGCTTCAATACGCAAAACATTGTTTTACATTTGGGAATGGAAAAGCTCACCTTCCCGTTGCTTTGTTTTAAGCTCAATGAAAATGCCGTTCTCGGTATTTTGGTGGGCACTTCTCATCAAATTGTGGAGGCGACGCAGGCCAAGGTGAAATCGGTATTGACCGATCATCTCACGAAAGTTTACAAAAAAGAAGGCGACTACCCTTTGCTTGAGCTAGAAGAACCCACTTTGCGAATGTTGGAGACAAGCTTGAGGCCCACCTATCGCTTTGGTCACAGCGCATTTCCCCTATCTAGCAAGGTGAAAATCGCTATACCGCTCGTATATGGTGAAGCAGAACCCGGTGTTTATGAGTGTTTCCTGCCCTTGCTCGACGAAAGTTTTTACTGTTATGAGTTTGGGCAAATGGACAGCTTGGCCCGACATTTTATCAGCAACACCCTCGACGAAAAAAGCCCGGAGGAAGTTTATCGCTTGGCCAATTACCCCCAGCCCTCGCTGGAAATAATCACCCTTAAAATCAAGGAGGACGACTATTTTACTTACACTTGGAACGAGACTAAATCTCCCAAGGTTCTTGAGCGGTTGGCTGAGCTTTACCCATACCCAAAGGCCGTGCAAAGGAATCTTGCCGCTGCTCCCGATGCCGCTTGGGAACTAGATGAATACGTGGCGCAGGTGGTCGAAAAACTGATGCACCAACGAGCAAGTGTGTTGGTGGTGGGCGACCACGGGGTAGGTAAAAGTGCAGTATTGAGGCAGGCTTTCCGAAAGCTCGGCAGTTTTTCAAAGAAAAATGAAACTGCGCAAACCTTCTGGCGAATGCAAGCGCAGCGGTTCACCTCCACAAGCAAATACCTCGGTGAATGGCAGGAAACTGCCGAGGAACTGGTCTGGGAACTCCGGGTGATGAACGGTATCCTCTGGGTGGAGAACATCGCCCGACTGCTTCGAGAAGGTGGAAAGGGTGTCGAGGACAGCGTAGCAGCTTACCTGCTGCCGTTCATGCAGCAGGGTAAGTTGCACATTACTGGTGAAGTGACCCCGCAGGAACTCGAAAGCATGAGGCGGCTACTACCGGGATTTGTGGAGAGCCTGCAAATCGTGGAAATACCTGAGCTGCCAGAGCGCAGCCTTTCTGTGGTGCTCGACAAGTTCAATGCACACGTGCTACAAGCCCATAAAATCAATATCAGCAGCGATGCGCTGGCCACTTCCACGAGGTTACTTCGGCGTTTTTACCCATACGAAAGCTTCCCTGGGAAGAGCATCCGTTTCTTGGGCGAGTGCGTTAGTGAAGCGATTTTTCAGAAAAAAAATGACGTCAGCAAGGCCGATGTGCTGGCCCAATTTATCCGAAGAACTGGCCTGCCAGAGTTGTTCCTTCGAGATGACTTGCTACTCGACCAAGCGGCACTAAGTAAATTTTTCAACGAAAAAATAATTGGACAAGTAGCTGCCACTGAGAAGTTGGCAGATGTAATAAAGGTTTTCAAGGCGGGATTGAATAACCCGTATAAGCCAATAACCACGCTGGTTTTCGCTGGCCCGACCGGGGTAGGCAAAACGGCTGCGGCTCAGGCACTTGCGCAATAT
>JAHEAS010000667.1 GCA_024642645.1 Saprospirales bacterium
TGCGGGACGCCAACGGTTGCGAAACGACCCTCAGCGTGACTGTGACGGTGCCAGCACTGACGGTTTCGGGCAGTGTTTCACAACCCATCAACTGCCCCGGCGGAACGGACGGCCAAATCACAGCGGTGGGCACGGGCGGCGTCCCAGCCTACCAGTACAGCCTGAACGGTGGAGCCTTCCAGCCGGGCAGCACTTTTTCAAACCTTGCCGCAGGCAACTACACGCTGACCATCAAGGACAGTGGCGGCTTCACCGTTTCGTCTTCGGTCATTACGCTGACTGCCCCACCCGCACTGGTAGTGACTCCCACCGCCGTTGGAACAACGGTTACCGTGGCTGCTAGCGGAGGCACACCGCCGTACCAGTACCAATTGGATGGCGGAATGCTCCAGGGTTCCAATATTTTCAGTGGCGTGGCCAACGGTACGCACACCATCACGGTGGTGGATGCGCACGGTTGCCAGAAGGCGTCGAGCATATTTATTGGTGGCGTACCGCCAAATATTTTTGTTTCGCTGTCGCAACCAGTGAGTTGCCACGGCGAGTCGGATGCGGTCATCACCGTGAACGCCAGCGGAGGCACGCCGCCATACACCTACAGCCTCAACGGCGGTGCATTTCAATCCGGCAACACGTTCACTGGCCTTGCCGCAGGCACTTACAGCGTGACAGTGAAGGGCGCAGACGGCGGCATAACGACCGCTCCAAACATCATCATCGTGGACCCACCTGTGCTCAGTGTGTCGGCAACAGCTTTCGGCCTGACCATCACTGCAAACGGTAGCGGTGGCAGCCCAAACTACCAGTACAGCCTCAATGGGACGAACTTTAACACAGGCAATATGCTGACAGCCAGTGGCAATGGCAGCTACACCGTCACCATCCGGGACCAGCACGGCTGTACTGCCACGACGACCGTGAACGTGAATGCGGTGGTCGGTGTCAACGTGAACGTGGACAACGTGAGCTGCTCTGGCGAGTCGGACGGGGAAATCACCATTGCTGGTGTGACAGGCGGCACGGCACCTTACACCTATTCTTTGAATGGCGGTGCGTTTTCTTCGCAAACCACCTACTCAAACTTACCTCCCGGCGACTACACTATCCGGGTGAAAGACGCTACTGGTTATGAGTTTGTAGCTCCGAGTATCTTCGTGGATGAACCGAATGTAGTGCAAGCCAATTTCCAATTGTCGCTCAACAACCTGACTATCATCGCCAGCGGCGGTACGGGCCAGTTGATGTACTCAATTGACGGCGGATTGACTTTCCAGACCAGCAACGTCTTCAATAATTTACCACTCGATATCTATCAAGTTGTGGTAATGGACGAGAACGGCTGCACTTTCGATGGCCAAGTCGTTGTGGATATGAGCGCAACAAACGAGCCGCTTGGCCACCTCTTGTTCGAAGTACTGCCAAACCCCAGCGATGGGCTTTTCACCTTGAAGATGGATTTGCCGATCTTGACCAGCCTCGATTTGACGGTGTTTGACATGGTGGGTAGGCGACTTTTTGCTTCGCAGATGGAGACTGTGGGCGCTGTTCGGCAGCCGCTTGATTTGCGGGGATTGGCAAGCGGGACCTATTTGCTAAGGGTGCAAGTTGGGGAGTTGTCGGGTGTGAAGCGGTTGATTATCTTGGGGCAATAGGCCAAAATGCATTCAAAAAATGGTTGGCAAATCCGAAAAGGATGCGGACGATGAATAAGCTGCAACGGCTTTGCCAACCATTTTTTAACGTAAATCAAAGTTTTCCAAAAAGCAGGCGATTTAGCCCTCCGCATATTTCTTAAAATTGTCCAAAATCGCCTGCCAGCCGCCCTGTTGCAGCTCCACTGGGTTCGTGCTTTCCGCTTCAAAATTTTCCATCACAAAGGTTTTACCATCTATTTCCGAGAAATGAACCTGCACTTTTCGGTCATCTCCGAGCGTGTATTCAATCAACTGGTTATCAACTACTTGGTCATAAGTACCGCCAAAGTCGAAGCCGAAGCTGCCGTCCTTTGCCTCCATGCGGGCGCTGAATTTTCCACCCACCCGCAGGTCGTTTTCCGAACGTGGCGTATGCCAGTCAGGCGAGGCATTGTTCCATTGGGTGATGTGCTCAGGCTTTGTCCAAAATTCCCAAACTTTGCCCACGGGAGCGTTCACGGTTGTATGAACCGTGACGACGGTCTTGGTAGGGTCATTGGCAGCTTGGCGCATTTTTTCGATGTCAATTTTCCGCATCTGCATCATGGCGCCCGTTGCCCGCTGCGCCCGTGCAGGGTCGGGGTCAGCGAGTAGTTGATGCAACTCGGCAGGCACCACCTGCCACGACACCCCGAACTTGTCTTTGAGCCAAGCGCAATGGCTCTCTTGCCCGCCGTCGGCAATGAGTTTTTCCCAGAAGTAATCCACCTCTGCCTGCCCCTCGCAGTTGATGGCAAAGGAAAGTGCCTCGTTGAATTGGAAGCCGTGCGCTGCACCGCTGTCTATGACCATGAAAACCTCGCCATCCAAGCTGAACTGGGCGTGGGTCACGGTGCCTTCTTTCTCGGTTTCGCCCGCACCATAGCGCATAATTCCAGCTACGCTGGAGTTTTTGAAAATGGAGGTATAAAGGTTCAAGGCTTCTTCCGCCCTTCCGTGCTGGCTGCCCGTGAACATTAAAAATGGCGTAATTTTTTGCCCAACTTCGGCCATTTTGCCAAGCACTAATTGCCAGGAGACACCATACTTGTCGTTTAGCCAGCCATATTTTTCGCTCCACGGGTACTTGTCGAGTGGCATCATCACTTGGCCGCCGTCTGCGAGCTGCCGCCAGACGCTGTCCAGCTCCGCTTCAGTTTCACAAACCGTATAAAAGGAAATGGAAGGGTTGAGC
>JAHEAS010000668.1 GCA_024642645.1 Saprospirales bacterium
ATGAGGTTGCCGCTCGGCAGCGCCGTGGCCATCCCGATATTAATGTCTTTTTTGACGATGATGCGGTTGCCGTCCACAGAGACGTTTATCATCGGGAAGTCACCAATGGCCCTTGCGACGGCCTCCACGAAAATAGGCGTGAAGGTGATTTTCTCGCCGTATTTTTTCTCAAAAGCGCCCTTGTTGCGCTCCCGCCAGTTGAAGAGGTTCGTTACATCCACCTCCACAAAGCTGGTGACGTGCGGCGACGTGTGCTTCGACATCACCATGTGGTCGGCGATGAGCTTGCGCATCCGGTCCATCTCCACAATTTCAATATTGCCGGAAACGCTGACGGCAGGCTTGGTGCTTGGTGCCTGGTGACTGGTGACTGGGGCTACAGTAGGACTGCCGATTGAACTGCGGTTTTCTACGTAGGCTAGAATATCCTGCTTCGTTACTCTGCCTGCTTGGCCGCTGCCGGGGATACGCTCCAGCTCGGCGGTGCTGATGTTTTCAGCTTTCGCAATGTTTTTTACCAGTGGAGAGTAAAAACGGCCTTCAATAGCTGGGCCTTGAGCGGAGCTGAAAGTCATGGCTTCAGCCATAGCTGGTTGCTGAGGCACAGCGTGAACGGTGCTTGCAGCTGTCCCGTTGGAGTGCCCATTGGAAGCGGGAGTAGCAGCAGTTTCTTTCACGGCTGGCGACGGTTTCGGTGCGACGGTCTCGCCTTCCGTGGCAATGATGGCGATGGCCTTGCCGACAGGCACCACGTCGTTTTCCTTGAAAAATATTTCTGCGATGACACCTGCGGTTGGTGAAGGGACTTCGGAGTCCACTTTATCGGTGGCAATTTCGAGGATGGTTTCGTCGGCTTCCACTCGGTCGCCCACGTTTTTTGCCCACCGGAGAATGGTGGCTTCCATGATGCTCTCGCCCATTTTGGGCATTATCAATTCTACCTGCGCCATGTTGTTGTCGTTGTTCGTTGCAGTTGGTGAAAACCTTGCAACGGTATTTAAAAAATTTGGTTAGGAAATATCGGCTGCAAAGTTAGGCAATTTGTCGTGCCGTGTAAAAATTCCATCACTTCGATTCTGTGCCACTGATGAAAGGAACGAAACGAAAGTCGCCAAAGTCTTCTTCTACGAACTCAGTTTCCGATTTTTTTGTGATTCGGAGCATTTTTTGAGAGCGGCGCCCAACTGGAATAACTAGGATTCCGCCAATTTTTAACTGCTCCAACAGGGTTTGCGGCACTTCAGTCGCACCTGCTGTCACGATGATTTTGTCATAGGGGGCAAACTCACGGAGGCCCTTCGTGCCATCCCGATAGTAGCAACGGACACTGGTGAAGCCCAACTCGGCAAGTAGTTCTTTTGCTCCGTAAAAAAGTTGTTCCTGCCGCTCCACGGTGAAAACCCGAGCTTCCATTTTGCCCAAAATAGCTGCTTGGTAACCAGAGCCTGTGCCGATTTCAAGTACCCGGTCTCGCTTTTTTATTTCGAGTAACTGCGTTTGGAAAGCAACAGTGTATGGCTGTGAAATGGTCTGCTCCCGCTCAATGGGCAGGGCTTTATCCTCGTAGGCGAGGTCAGCAAAGGCGCTGTCAAGAAAAAAATGGCGAGGCACGGCATCCATAGCGGCAAGCACCCGTTCGTCGGTGATGCCTTTTTTCCGAAGGGAATCTACGAGCTTGCGGCGTAGGCCCTTGTGGCGGTAGGAGTCGTCTTGCATTGAAGAGGTATGAGGTATGAAGTGTGAGGTATGAGGCACCAACACGCTGTGTTCATACCTCATACCTCACACCTCATACCTGATTCAATCTTCCGTTCCCAAATCAAAATCATTCAGAAAGCCGGTGTGGAAATTGCCAGAGCGGAAATTCTCGTCCTTCATCAGTTTTTTGTGAAACGGGATGGTCGTTTTGACGCCCTCCACGATGAATTCCTCCAATGCACGCTCCATTTTCGTGATGCACTCCTCACGGGTGCGGGCACGGCAGATGAGCTTCGCAATCAAGGAATCGTAATAAGGCGGAATGACATATCCCGCGTACACATGAGTGTCCACCCGGACACCATGACCCTTTGCGGTGTGCAACGAGATGATTTTTCCCGGTGACGGGCGGAAGTCCTTGTAAGGGTCTTCCGCATTGATGCGGCACTCGATGGCGTGCATTTCTGGAACATAGCTTTTGCCCGAAATATGCTCGCCCATGGCTACTTTTAACTGTTCTTTTATCAAATCATGGTCTATGACCTCCTCCGTCACCGGGTGTTCCACCTGAATGCGGGTGTTCATTTCCATGAAGTAAAAATTGCGGTGTTTGTCCACCAGGAACTCGATGGTGCCCACGCCCTCGTAGTTGATGGCCTGACCTGCCTTTATGGAGGCATCGCCCATTTTTTGGCGCAGCTCCGGGGTCATGAACGGAGACGGGCTTTCTTCAATTAGTTTTTGGTGGCGTCGTTGGATGCTGCACTCCCGCTCAGAGAGGTGGCAGACTGAGCCGTACTGGTCGCCCACAATCTGGAACTCTATGTGACGTGGCTCTTCAATGTATTTTTCGATGTACATACCGTCGTTGCCAAAGGAAGCCTTGGCCTCGTTTCGGGCCATGTTCCAGTTGGATTCGAAGGTAGCTTCGTCCCAAATAACCCGCATGCCCTTGCCTCCACCACCTGCAGTGGCCTTGATGATGACGGGGTAGCCAATTTTTTTGGCCAAGCCAATGCCCTCTTTTAGGTCGGTGATGAGGCCACCAGAGCCAGGCACCACTGGGACGCCAGCAGCTATCATGGTCGCTTTTGCCGTGTTTTTATCGCCCATCATGCGGATATGCGTGGGCGTTGGGCCGATGAATTTGATGCCGTACTCT
>JAHEAS010000669.1 GCA_024642645.1 Saprospirales bacterium
ACCAATAGATGCAGCTGCCGGACAAGCCATGGTTGGCGCTGAGGTTAGGATTGGTTGTGCAATGGATGCGGTCATTGGTTATTCAAAACCGATTACTGATATTATCGCTTTATCGCCAAACACTACCAATACCGTCATGACAGCAATTGGAGGAACTGGAGGTAGCCCTCAACCCCCAATGTATGCTCCGACTGGAAGCGTTATTGTAGGTATGCAGACATACATTGAAGCAGGAACAACGGTTCCTAATGGTACTGCAGGTGTGGCTTGGAGGTATGCCCCTATCGTGGCTTGTGCCTCAGCAGTTCCTACTATGTCAGAATGGGGGTTAATTTTGTTCGCATTGATAATTTTTACTTTTTCAGTGGTATTTGCCACACAGCAACAGCGGGCCCGTTCGCTGGCTTCAAGCTATGCCCTAGCTGGTGAAGGCGCTGTCCCAAATACCCGTCGCCAGCGGATTCCATTTAACAAGGCAGTTTTCCTAAAGGTACTTCCGCTTGTTTACTTAGGCTTCGCTTCATTTTTTGGCGTTGCAACAGCCTTTTTTGGCTATGAGATAACCTCGGCAGATATTCCTGGAAGTTTGCTTTCAGGTGCAGTGATTTCGTATCTCATACATTTTGTACTTACTTCGAATAATTCAGTTAATAATCATTAATTACTTCGAAGATTTGAAGCGCAGCAGTAATATTATTGCTGCGCTTCAATTTATTTGAACTCTAACTACCATGCTTCTTTAAATAACTGAGAATAAATACCTTCCCCCTACTTTCCACTGACAAGCCATAAATTGGACATGCAAAGAAATTTCATGTAATGAAAAGAAAATCCAAGCACCCATCAAAAAATATTGCAGCTAAACCGACTCAAGAAACACCGTCTTCCCTGAAACAAAAATTGTCCTTCCTGAAATTTCTTGCTGGCTTTATTATCTGCATGGGCCTATTCTATTTTTTCTATTATTCCGAATTTTATACGAACTCTATAGAAGTGGCATTCATGAATGCACAAGCAAGGTTGGGTAATTTTTTATTGCACCTGATAAGCCAAGACACGGTAGTGAATGGCTACACAATCAGTGGTAATGGTTTCTCAATTGACATTAAAAAAGGTTGCGACGGTTTGGAGGCAATGGCAATACTAGCAAGTGGTATCATCATATTCCCGACAAGCGTGAAATTGAAAGTGCCGGGTTTGGTCTTTGGGATAATCGCTTTATTCCTCCTCAACTTGCTTCGAATTGCAGGACTATATATGATCGGAAAAAATTGCTCCAATGATTTTTTTGAATTAATGCATCTTCAAGGTGGTTTCATCATATTTACGGCAATTGGTGTTTTGTTTTTATTATCGTGGATGAATTGGACAACCACGAAAAGCTTGAAAGCGGCCTAGCTGTAATTGCCAATTTCAAGAGCCATAAACTAAAATCCATTAGCTTATGAAACCTATCCTTAAATTTGCTATTAGATATTTGCTGTCATTTTTAGTGGTGTTCATCACTCTGAATTGCATTAGTCTGATACCTAAGGTCGGTGCTGCTTGCAACCAAATATTTAGGAAACCCACAGAATCTATTTTAAAAACTATGCTCCCCAAGGCATACCTCCAACTTAAACCTTCAGCGGATTCACCCGATGTAATCCGCATTGAGTATGCATCAAAAAAACAGGTGGATGAACAAGTCAAAGCTGCAAGGACGGCAAGAAAGGCGACCACACCCATTAATGGTATGGAATTAACGATTAAATTCTATAGCACATTCTTAGTTTTCTATATTTTCTTTATCACACTAACGCTTATTTCTCCGATAACTTGGAAAGAAAAATCTTACAATTTTATCATTGGCTCCTTATTATTCTATTTGTATAAAATCCTTAAGCTATACCTACTGTGCTTGGTCACATTTTCCCATCCAAATATAGGAATATACAATCTATCGGATTTTTGGTATAAGGCATTTCAATCTATTCTTTCGTTTTTTGCGATGGGGACAGACATGGTCATCATCCTAGTGCTTTGGGCCACTTTGACATTTCGGAACAACAATTGGAGCGAGTTGTTGAAGCCTAAATAGAGAATTGGTGAAACTGCATTCGAGGCCGATGACGGGTTCGTATGCTTCGTATTTCATGATTCGTAGTTGAAATGGGAAGGCAAAAAGAGGGGGTTAACGGAGGAGGGAGGGGGTTACGAGAGATGTTAATTCGCCAATTGACAAGTGTCAATTTCTACTCCTTAATTATGAACATCGCCTAGCGAACCATAGAATTTAACTATTGAAGATTTTCAATTTGTGCAAGTTTTGGTGGGCCTCCACCATGTAAGTGGGATTCAGGATAGGTTAACTCCCAAATTGTTCCGTCTTTTCCTTTGTAACGTTTTGTCCACCCATTATCACTTGTTTCGAATTCGATTAGGTCATTTTCAATCATTAGTTTAATGATTTTACAATTTTCGTCTCCAATAACTTTTCCTTCCTTAAAAATCCATTTGCCAACAAATTCTTTTTGATTCATTTCCATAATATACGGGTATTTTCACCAAATATACGTTTCTCCTAAAATCAACGAAACCTAAAATCCGACCCGTTCAATCATTTTTCACCACTACCTTCACCCAAAAAAATATCACTCCACATGAAAAACAAATTCCTCCTCCTTACCCCAATATTACTCCTCCTCTGGGTACAGGCATTCGCCCAGCCCGCAACCTACCTCCCACCATTCCTACAAGACAGCCTCGACACCTACGTCAATCGAGCACTGACCCAGTGGAAAATCCCCGGCGTGGCCGTGGGCGTGGTAAAGGACGGCAAACTGGTGCTGGCCAAGGGCTACGGCGTGCGGGAAATG
>JAHEAS010000670.1 GCA_024642645.1 Saprospirales bacterium
CTGGCAAACTTTTCAAAGCCGAATTGGCGAAACTGAAGCAACTGGTGGAGGTGGATATGCCTGCAATGGACAAGAAGCTAGAGGCAGCGAAAGCACCTTGGACACCAGGGCGGTTGCCGGTGTGGAATGGGCAGTGAGAGGATTGAGCGGTGAGAAAACGTGAGAGATTGCCGGAGTAAGGGAAACTTGCTCCGGCAATTTTTTTTCGCCCTCACCACCGCAAATCCTCATCCACCTCCTCGCTCCTTTGGCTGCCGTATTGCTTCTTCGTCTCCAACCGCTGCCGCTGCCGTTCCATGACCAGCTTGGCGAGCGCCACGTTGGCAGGGTCTGGGTTCATTGGTGAAAGTGCGTCCTGGATTTTGTGCTCCAGCACGTCGTTGCGGTAGAGCAGGCTCATCAGGTACTCCATGTTGTGCTCGATGAGGTAAGAAATGCGGTCGCAAAGCATCTCAAAAAGTGCCTCCTCGGAGGGGGCGTCTGCATCGGGCGATGTGAGCTCGAAGTCTTTGATAATCAGTTCGTTAGAATTGCTTATTGGTGTACTCATGGGTAGTTTTTTAAGCGTAAATGCCAGTGAATTCGAGGATTTCCTCCAAGAAATTTCGGTTGTTGGAAAGGCGGGGGACTTTGTGTTGGCCGCCGTATTTGCCCTTCATGCGTAGCCATTCGCTGAACGTACCTGGCGGCACGGTGTGCAGACGCAGGCGGTCGAGCGCCATGGAATTATAGCGTTTTTGCTCGTAGTTCGTATTCACTTTTTGGAGGTTTTTATCAAGGCGCTCCGCAAATATTTCGAAGCAAACGGGCGGTTTCTCAAATTCCACAATCCACTCGTGGCCGCCTTTATCACCTTTGTTAAAATAAACGGGCGCCATCGTGTAATCGCTCACCTGTGCGTCCATTTCGAGACAGGTCTGCGCGATGGCCTGGTCGGTGTTCGAGATGATGACGTCCTCTCCGAAGGCATTCACGTAGAGGCTTGTCCGGCCAGCGACCCTGATTTTAAAAGGGTTCAGCGAGGTGAACTGCACCGTGTCGCCGAGGGTGTAGCGCCAGAGGCCGCTGTTGGTGGTGATGACGAGGGCGTATTCCTCGCCCAATTCTACTTCCTGAAGTGTGATGGTGCGTTGCTGTTCAGCATTCCACTCTGATTTTGGTAAAAACTCGAAGTAGGTGCCACTGTCCAGCATGAGCAGCAGGCCGTTGTCCTGCAAGTCGTTTTGGATGCCAAAGAAGCCCTCCGAAGCGTTGTAGATTTCTTGGTAGTAGAATTTTTTCGATTTATCCCTTTGGGAAGAAAAATAATGGTCGAACTGCTTGCGGTGCGGCTCGAAATTGACGCCGCCGTGGACGTAGGTTTCGAGGTTCGGCCAGATGTCGAAGATGCTATTTTTGCCAGAGGCTTTCAGTACGTTTTGGAGGAAGATATTCGTCCAGGTGGGCACACCGCCTATCATCGAAATATCCTCTTCGAGCAGCATTTCGGACATCATCACGATTTTTTCCTCCCAGTTGCGGAGCGTAGCAACCCGTGGGTCAGGCACGTAAAACAATCGTCCCACCAACGGCATTTGCCGCACCAGTAAAGCCGAAATGTCGCAGACAGTGACAGCAGGGTAGCCTTCATCCGGGTAAAAAGTGCCGCCCATCACCAAGTTTTTATGGGCAAAAACATTGCAGTCAGGGTTGTTGTCGTAGAGGAAGGCGAGGGTGTCCCAAGCGCCTGCCACATGGTTTCCCATGAGGCTTTCCTGCGTCACGGGCAGGTACTTGCTGCCCCCTCCGGTCGTGCCGCTCGATTTGGCGAACCACTCCACGAAGCCATTGTACAATACATTCGCCTCGCCCCGCATCATCCTTTCGATAAAAGGCTGTAGGCTTTGGTAGGTCTGTACAGGCACCTTGCTGGCGTAGTCCTTGGCATTCCGAATGGTGCCAAATTCGTGCATCTTCCCCCATTCGGTATCGGCATGTGTCTGCACCAAATCAATGAGTACCCGCTGTTGCGTTTCGAACGGCGTGGCCATGAAGTTCCGATTGGCCTCCATGCGGTATTCCAAGTATCTGGAAAATATTTTGTTGACGAGGGTTCTCATCGTTTGACCAACAACATTTGAAATCCTTTCTAACTTTGGCGTTTCACGGGAACCTTCTTTCGTTGTGAGAGTGGTATGGTGCGAAAATAAGGAGATGTTTGAAATTGTCACAAACAATCCGCTGGGCTTCCCTCAACTGCTGAAAACTTTGCCGGAATTTATCAATATCGAGGTGTTTTTGAGGATAGTGTTGGCGCTGATCATGCTCAGTGTCGGCCTTTCACTCACGGCGCCCGACTTTCGGTACATCTTCCAAAACAAGCGCATTTTCCTCGTGGCACTGTTTTCCAAGATCGTTCTTTTTCCTGCTATGGGTCTGCTCTTGGCGCATTGGTGGGGGCTTTCGCCGACGTTCCAATTGGGGATTTTCCTGCTGCTCATTTGTCCCGGCGGCACCACCTCCAATGTTATAACTTATTGGTTTTCAGGCACTACGGCACTTACCATCTCGCTAACGGTTGTTACCAGTTTCATCGCCGTGTTCCTCATTCCGCCGCTCGTCAACTGGTCGCACCACCACTACCTTGGCGACCGGGTGGTAGTACACCTGCCCATTTTCGAGACCACGGCCAATATTTTCCTCATCGTCATCCTGCCCGTTTTGTTGGGCATGTTTTTCCGGTATTCCAACCCGAAGACCGCCGTTCTTGCGGAGCGCATCATCAAAAACGTGTCGGTCGTGCTGCTGGGCATCGTTTACCTCATCAAGTTCTTCGCCAGCAAGCAGCACGGCGGTGCCGAACTCCACCAGGACGAGC
>JAHEAS010000671.1 GCA_024642645.1 Saprospirales bacterium
GCCTTTTTTCATTTGCCGCTTCGCAACGTTGCACATGGGGTGGGAAGGTAGGAAGGGGTAAATGACCCGTGTCACCTGCCCGTTTTGCTCCAAAAATTGCGCAAGCGCCCAATCATTTTCACAATGCCTGTCCATGCGAACGGCCAGCGTTTCGAGGCTCTTCGACAATATCCAGGCGTTGAACGGCGAGAGCGACGGCCCCGTGCTGCGGCACAGCTTTTTCACTTCGGAAATCATCGCCTTGCTGCCAGCCACCACGCCGCCGAGCACCCGCCCCTGCCCATCAATCCACTTGGTGGCCGAGTGCGTGATGAGGTCGGCTCCGAACTGGGCGGGCTGTTGCAGGTATGGCGTTGCGAAGCAGTTGTCTATATTGAAAATCAGGGCGTTGCGCTTGCAGAATTGGCCAGTGAAGGCAAGGTCAATTACGTCGAGGCCAGGGTTCGAGGGCGTTTCGAGGAAGAGCATTTTAGTGTTGGGCTTCACTAACGCTTGCCATTGCGCCGTGTCGGTCGGTAGCCAATCGAAGCTGATGCCCCATTTGGGCAGGTATTGGGTGATGATGGTGTAGCTCGACCCGAAGACGGCTTTTGAGGACAGCACATGGTCGCCCGACTTGAGGTTCGCCATAAACGAAGCGAACACCGCCGCCATGCCAGTTGCGGTAGCCACGGCGTCTTCCACACCTTCGAGCAGCGCCATTTTTTCTTCAAACTCCCGAACGCTGGGATTGGTGAACCGGCTGTAAATGTTCCCCTCCACCTCGTCGGCGAACATGGCCCGCATCTGCTCCGCATCCTCAAAGACGAAGCTGCTGGTGGGGAAAATGGGCGTGCTGTGCTCCCGGTGTTGGGAGCGGTCGGTCTGGGTACGGATGGCGGTGGTTTCGAAATTCATTGGATGTTTTTTTGCCCTCGTGGCTTGTTCTGTGGCTTCCCTACGAGGAGGATTGGACTGCGGATTGAGCGGATTTGGCGGATGAAAACGGATTTTTAGGGTGTCTTTCGGACTAATTTCTTGTTTTCGTTTGAAAAGTATTTGCGGGAAATTTCAGGCTCTAAACCGAAATTTAGCACGAAGCCAACCTCGATTGTAGTGGCTCGCAAGTAGTTGCGAAGCTGTATTTCGTGTTCGTCTTTTATCGTTTCACAAGCCTTCAGTTCAAGGATGACCAAGTTGTTTACAATCAAATCGGTGAAATAATCGCCGACTCCTCGGCCCTTGTAATAAACATTGAAACGCTGTTGCGTAGTCACGCTTAAGCCCCTGTCTTGTAGCTCAAAAAATAGCGCATTTTGGTAGACCCGTTCCAAAAAGCCATATCCAAGTTCATTGTAAACCTCGTAAAAAGCGGCCAAAATTTGGTCTGTGAGTTCTTTGTGCAGCAACATAGTATGAGTATCAAGTGGTGAAAAATCCGTTTTCATCCGCCCAATCCGCTCAATCCGAAGTCCAATCCTCCTCAAACAGTAATCACGAGGGCAGTCGCACCTCAAACCCCCACGTAATCTCCGCTTTCCCCTCCAGCATCCTCGCCACGGAGCAGTATTTATCGACGGACTTGCTGATGGCTTTGGCCACCTTTTCTTCGTCCAGATTTCCTTTCAAAAAAAACTTGAGGTGTATTTTTTTGAAAACGGGAGGTACCTCGCTGGTGTCCCGTTCGCCATTCACTTCCACCTGAATATCGTCGAGTGGTTGGCGCATTTTTGTCAAAAGCGAAACCACATCCATGCTGCTGCACCCCGCAAGGCTCATGAGCAGGAGTTGCATCGGGCGCACGCCCTTGCCCTCGCCGCCGAAGTTGGGGTTGCCGTCAATTTGGATGGTGTTGCCGTCCTCATTTTTTCCCTCAAAATGGACGGCGTCATTGAGGCGTTGGAGTGTTACTTTCATGCTTGGTTGATAGAAGTTGATAAGGGTTGACGAGGTTGATAACGGGGTGAATATCAACCCTTATCAACTTCTATCAACCGTTATCAAGACAAAGTGTAAATATCTACAATTCTGGAAATCCCAACTTCTCCGCTACGCCCACGCTCCCTTCAAAGTCGAACCCCGACAGTACCTCGCCAAACTTGCGCCGGACGTCCGGCAGACAGAGGTTGCCGATGCTGCCCTCGTGCGTATGGCTGATTTCACCGTTGAACTCGAAGCTCCCATCTTCTACTTGCTGCGCAACTTGGCGGTAAGCTTCCCGGAACGGAACACCCTTCAGCACAAGACGGTTCACGACCTCCACCGTGAAGAGGTAGCGATATTTTTCATCGCTCAAAATATGCTCGTTTACCTCGAACTGCGGGATGCTCAAAATGGCCAGCCGTAGGCAGTTTTTCAGTTCCTTAAGGGCTGGAAAAACGGTTTCCTTCAGAATTTGAAAATCCCGGTGATAGCCGCTCGTGAGGTTGGAGGTGACGGCGGCCACCTGCTGCGGCAGCGTTTGCAGTCGGCTGCAACGTGCACGAATCAGCTCAAAAACATCTGGGTTTTTCTTGTGCGGCATGATGCTGGAGCCAGTGGTAAACTCAGCGGGCAGTTTCAAAAAGCCAAAATTTTGGCTGTTGAAAAGGCATACATCGGCGGCGAACTTGCCGAGCGTGGCCGCCAGTCCCGCCATTGCGAAGCTGAGGAACTGCTCCGACTTGCCCCGCCCCATCTGCGCATGCAACACGTTGTAATTCAGGTCTTTAAATCCCAAAAGCTGCGTCGTCATCCGTCGGTCAAGCGGGAAGCTGCTGCCGTAGCCAGCCGCCGAACCGAGCGGGTTTTGGTTGATGATGTCGAACACGGACTGCCACAACCGCAGGTCGTCGGCCAGTGACTCGGCGTAGGCGCTGAACCACAGCCCGAACGACGA
>JAHEAS010000672.1 GCA_024642645.1 Saprospirales bacterium
CAAAATTGCAAAAAAGGTGTGGATGCACTTGAAATTTAGTTTGGCAAGTTTTACTTTTTTCACTATAAATATGCAGTGGATTTGCTGAATTAAAAATGCTGGCATTGTTTTTACCAAAACTGGATGTCAATGTGGCATTATGCTGTAGGTGAACTGGCGAGGATAAATGGTTGGTAAGCAATTTGACCGATTGGGTAACTTTTCTTCCCTTCATTTTGAAACTTGTTCAATTCCCCTTAACATTGCTTCAATTCCCTGATTCAAGAATTTCACCGATTCAATTTGATATGAACGACAAGAAATTTTCAAGCAAAGTAAAAAAAATAATCTCTGCCAGCCGGGACGAAGCACTTAGGCTTGGCCAGGATTTCATAGGCACAGAGCACCTGCTGCTCGGACTTATCCGAGAAGCAGATAGCCTAGCCTTCAAAACGCTGGATTCATTAGATGTTGATCCAGTTGAGTTGCAGCAAATCATCGAGGAGACTGTGCCTCGACGTCCTTCTGCCAATTCAACCATCCATATCGGCAACTTGCCACTCAACAAGCAGGCAGAAAAAGTGCTGAAAGTGACCTTTTTAGAAGCCAAGGCTGTAAAAAGCGAGGAGGTAACTCCAGAGCACCTCGTGTTGTCAATCCTTAAACACAAGGACAACCCAGCTTCCCGCATCCTTAACCATTTCGACATTGACTACGAAATATTCAGGACTGAACTAGAGTATGTTCGCCAAGAACAGGGCATGACAGAAAGTCCCGAAATCTATAATGCTGCGCCGCCCCCTGACGATGAATCGTTCGAAGAAGACGAAAACGCACGTTACCAACAGCAGCAGCGTAAGGGCCAGCAAAAATCCCGCACCCCAGTACTTGACAATTTTGGACGAGACGTTACACGTCATGCCGAGGATGGCAAATTAGACCCCATCATTGGGAGGGAAAGCGAAATAGAGCGCGTATCGCAGATACTTAGCCGACGCAAAAAGAACAACCCAATCCTCATAGGTGAACCTGGTGTAGGCAAAACGGCCATTGTTGAGGGCCTTGCGCTTCGTATTCATCAGAAAAAAGTACCTCGGACGCTTTTCGGCAAAAGAATCGTGATGCTCGACATGGCGGCGATGGTGGCTGGCACAAAATACCGTGGCCAGTTTGAGGAGCGCATGAAGGCTATCATGAACGAGTTGGAAAAGTCGAGGGATGTTATCCTTTTCATTGATGAAATCCATACGATTGTTGGCGCCGGTGGCGCTACGGGGTCGTTGGACGCCTCCAACATCTTCAAGCCTGCGCTTGCCCGTGGTGAACTTCAATGCATTGGCGCCTCAACACTTGATGAATACCGCCAGTACATTGAAAAGGACGGCGCACTCGACCGTCGCTTCCAGCGGGTTGTAGTGGATCCACCTTCAGCCGACGATACCATTCATATTTTGATGAACATCCGGGACAAATACGAGGAGTTCCACAACGTGGTTTACTCCGAAGCCGCCATCAAAGCGTGCGTACAACTTAGCGACCGCTACATGAGCGACCGTTTTTTGCCAGACAAAGCCATTGACGTTTTGGATGAAGTTGGTGCTCGCGTTCACCTTAAAAATATTCACGTACCCAAGCATATCGAAGAGTACGAGGGTAAGATTGAGCAAATCAAGGAACAGAAAAACCTTGCTGTAAAAAACCAGCAATATGAAAAGGCCGCCGACCTTCGTGACGAGGAAAGCAAACTGCTCCGCCAGCTTGATTTTGCCAAGATGCAATGGGAGGAAGAAAGCAAGACCAAACGCTACCCTGTCGACGAGGAGGACATTGCCGAAGTGGTGTCCATGATGACTGGCATCCCAGTACGCCGTGTGGCCCAGAGCGAGAGCAAGAAACTCGTGAACATGGCTGACGACATTACGAAGATGATCATTGGTCAGGACAATGCTGTACAAAAAATAGTTAAGGCCATCCAACGGAACCGGGTTGGGTTGAAAGATCCTAAAAAGCCTATAGGCTCGTTCATTTTCCTTGGCCCAACAGGCGTAGGGAAAACAGAACTAGCAAAGTCTTTGGCCAGATACCTGTTCGATTCTGATGATGCACTTATCCGTATTGATATGAGCGAGTACATGGAAAAATTTTCCATCAGCCGACTCATTGGTGCGCCGCCGGGCTATGTTGGCTACGAAGAGGGCGGACAATTGACTGAAAAAGTACGCCGTAAGCCATACTCAGTGGTGTTGCTTGACGAGATAGAAAAAGCACACCCGGACGTTTACAATATCCTTCTCCAAGTGCTCGATGATGGCCAGCTTACAGATAGCCTTGGCAGAAAGGTGGACTTCAAAAACACTATCATCATAATGACTTCAAATATTGGGGTCAGGCAATTAAAGGACTTCGGTCAAGGCGTTGGTTTTGCGACCAAAGCCAGAGTGGAAGCTGCTGAGGATAATGCCAAAACAGTGATTCGTGATGCGCTGAAGAAAACTTTTTCGCCTGAATTTTTGAACCGTGTTGACGATGTCATCATCTTCAACTCCCTACAACGGGAGGAGATTTTCCAAATCATCGACATTACCCTAAAGGATGTGTACAAACGATTGGAAGCTTTGGGTTACCAGCTTACCCTAAACGAAGGGGCAAAGAATTTTGTGGCAGAAAAGGGCTTTGACCCACAGTTTGGAGCGAGACCTCTTAACAGGGCAATACAAAAGTACATTGAAGACCCATTGGCGGAGTTCTTGTTAAACGAAAATCCTGCAGAGGGTTCCGTACTTGAAGCCACCCTCAATAATGATAGCACTGGGTTAATAATAACGCTAGCAAAAGCGATAAAAACTGATGCATAGCATGAGTATTCTTGCTTTTT
>JAHEAS010000673.1 GCA_024642645.1 Saprospirales bacterium
GAGTGGACGATGCTATTGTACTTGATGTTCCCACTAAATTACTAGACCCCATCAACACGGTAATCATGCTGCAATTGAAGGGGAGCCCAGATGTACACATGGCGCCAGTGGTGAAAAACAAATTGACCACTTTCGTTGAAAGCATGTACGTTTCATTGGTTGATGAGGGTGGCAACGCTGAAATCCACTACACTTTGGACGGAACACAGCCAACTATTTTTAGCAATAACTATTTGACGCCGATAAAAATTGAAGAAACGACAACCGTCACCGCCCGCTCTTTCCGGAATGACCAACCCATCAGTGGCACGATGCAGCAGAGTTTTTGGAAAAAAGAACCCAAGGCCAGCACGCCAGTGACGGCCGCTGCACCTGGTTTGCAGTACTATTATTTTGAGGGGAAATGGGAAAAACTGCCCAATTTCGACAGCATGAAAGCCCTTAAAAAAGGGACGGTCACCAATTTTGACCGCTCTGCCAAGAATAAATTGGGTGAAAATTACGGTTTCGAATACCGGGGGTATATCAAAGCACCCACAACAGGTATTTACACTTTCTCCACTGCTTCTGATGACGGTAGTGCACTGCTTATCGACAACGAGATGCTCGTGGACAACGATGGGCTTCATGGCACCAAAAAAGTCGCTGGAACCATAGCTTTGCAGGCTGGGTACCACGAGTTTATTGTCCGGTATTTTAACGCTGTGGGCGGCGAAGACTTGAAGGTAACTTGGGCCTCAGAAAATTTGGATGAGCAGCCGATACCAGATAATGCGCTGTTTCATGTAAAAGCGAAATAAGCCGTTGATTCCATCAATCAAGAATGGCAGTTTTTTACAAGCTGCCATTCTTGATTTTGAAAAAAATATTAGTCCGCCTTCTCCACAGCGTGGCCGCCAAACTCATTTCTCAATGCTGCCACTACCTTCCCTGCAAAAGTATCCTCCTCCTGAGAGCGGAAGCGCATGAGCAATGAAAGCGCAATTACAGGTGTTGGTACCCCAAGGTCGAGGGCTGTTTCGATGGTCCATTTACCCTCTCCGCTACTGTGCATGATACCTTTGATGGCAGTAAGATTGGGATCTTTTGAAAAGGCACTTTCGGACAGTTCCATCAACCAACTGCGCACCACGGAGCCGTGGTTCCAAACTTTTGCGACGGCTTCAAAATCCACCTCAAATGGGCTTTTATTCAAAACTTCAAAGCCCTCAGCGATGGACTGCATCATTCCGTATTCAATGCCATTGTGGACCATTTTTGTAAAATGCCCGCTACCTGCCGCACCAACATGCAGGCTTCCATTTTCTACAGAGACAGCATCAAATAATGGCTTGCAGATGGCATAAGCATCTTGGTCGCCACCAATCATTGTGCAAGCGCCGTTCAGTGCCCCGCTAATACCACCACTGGTACCACAGTCCAGCATTCGAATGCCTTTCTCCTTGAACATTTGGTAATGCCGCAGGGTATCCTTGTAGTTAGAGTTGCCGCCATCAATGACGATATCACCGGGCGAGAGCAAGTCCGGTAACTGTGACAACACAGACTCCGTTGCAGCACCAGCAGGTACCATGCTCCAAATTATTCGAGGATTGGGAAGGTGCATTGCCACCGCTTGGATGCTGCTGGTAGTTACGATACCAGCATCGGCTGCTCGCTTTCGGTTGGCATCGTCAATGTCGAATGCGACCACCGTGAAATTGTTCCGCATCATGTTTTGGGCAAGCGGATAGCCCATTTTTCCAAGTCCGATTAAGCCAATAGTCATTTTTATATGTTTCGAGTTATAAATTTTGGTTTGGCTGAACCCATTCTAATCTTTCAAATAATTTTATCCATAACTAGACAGCCAGCAAGGCCGACGATGGAGACAATCGTCTCCATCACCGTCCAGGATTTGAGGGTTTGCACCACGGTGAGATTAAAGTATTCTTTGAACATCCAAAAGCCAGTGTCATTCACTTGGGAGCAAGTGAGTGAGCCAGCCCCAGTGGCTAACACCAACAACTCCGGGCTTACTTTGCCTGTTGCCACCAGTGGCTGAATGATACCAGCAGCGGTCATTCCAGCCACTGTTGCCGAACCTAACGCAATGCGCAACATGGCGGCTACGGTCCACGCCAAAACCAAAGGGGAAAGCGTCAAGCCTGACATCTTTTCGACAATATAACTGCTGGTTCCACTATCAACAAGTACCTGCTTAAAAGCGCCTCCACCGGCTATGATGAGCAAAATCATGGCGATGGGTTTCACATAATCAGGAAATCCATCCATGGTCTCGCCAAAAGTTTTACCAGATTTGTTAAGCGTAAAAACTGCAACAATTATAGCTAAGAAAAGCGAAATTACTGGGTCTCCGATGAACTGAAGTACTTGGTTCAAACTGCTTTCTTTAGCCAAAAACAAATGCCCCAATGCCGCAAGGGCCATTACCAAAACTGGTACGAGTGCCACAAAAACTGACATGCCGAATGATGGAAGTTGGTCGGGTAGCAACACCGCATTTTTAAATAGTTTGTCATTGGGCACTACGTCAATTTTTTTCATCGTTTTGCCGAATACTACACCAGCCAAAATCACAGTTGGGATACTAAGAATAAGCCCATACAGTAGGGTCAACTGTATGTTTGCTCCATAAAACTCTACAATGGTAGTAGGCGCAGGGTGCGGTGGTAAGAAGCCATGCGTGACGGAAAGTGCTGCAATGATGGGCAACCCAACATACAAGATGGGCAGTTTTGATTCTTTTGCCATAGCGAAAATGATGGGCAGTACCATCAAAAATGCCACCCCATAAAACATCGGAATGCCCACGATGAAGCCAGTCAAAACCATTGCCCAAGCGATATTCT
>JAHEAS010000674.1 GCA_024642645.1 Saprospirales bacterium
ACTGCCATCCCGAACTATCGGGACAGGACCTGTCAAACTGCCGAACTATCCCTACCTTTGCCACATGGAGCAACAACCACAATCCCTGCCCGTCAACTCGCTGGTTTTCCACACGGCCTTCTGGCTGATGTACTGGATTTTTGCGAGCATGCAGGACGTGGTGTTTATCTCGCAGTTCAAGGACACGTTCAACCTGCCCACCGTGCTTGGCTCCATGGGCGTGGTCTATTTCAACTACTACTACTGGATACCAAAGTACCTCATAAAGCAGCGTAAGCCGCTGCTTTATATCGGCAGTATATTCTCCATCATTATCCTCAATTCTTGGTTGGTCAATGTGTTTTTGCGGGTGTTCATATCCCCGAAAGACTACTACTACTCGTGGGAGGGCACTTTCACGCTTTCGGTGGATACGGTGGTTCTCGTGGCGTTCACGACGGCCTTCAAGTTCATCCAGCAATGGCATGAGCGGAATAACTACGCCGTGCAATTGGAGAAAAAAAACCTAGAAAGCGAACTGGAAATGCTCAAGTCGCAAATCAACCCGCACTTCATTTTCAATACCCTCAACACGATTTATTTTTTGATGGAACAAAAGGAAGACCAGCGGGCCAAAGAGGCGCTGCTCAAGTTCTCCGACACGCTCAGCCACCAGCTTTATGACTACAACAAGGACTGGATTGACCTCGGCAAGGAGGTGGACTACCTCGAAAACTACATCGAACTCCAGCGAATGCGTCACGATGAGGAACTGCTCGACCTTAAATGTGAACTGCCCAAAAACGTAAATGGCTGCGTAATAGCACCTATGCTCCTGATACCGTTTGTTGAAAATGCCTTCAAGTACAGCTCCAATTCATCGGGTTACAGCGTGGACATCCGGCTGGAAGTGAAGGACGGCGAACTGGACTTTACCACCGAAAACTCCATCAACCAGAACAGCCGAAACCAAGAACGGGTGGGTGGCATCGGCCTCAAAAACGTACAGCGTCGTCTAGCCCTAACTTATCCCGAACGCCACGAACTCACCATTGATGACGATGGTGAAACTTATACTTCACACCTAAAAATAAAGCTGAAATGACAATCAAATGCTTGGTGGTGGACGATGAACCCGTGGCCCGAAAAGGCATAGCCGGATACGTGCAGCAGACGCCATTCCTTTCATTGGAAGGCACCTGCAAAAGTGCTGTGGAAGCCAATGATATGCTCCACCGGGAGAAGATTGACCTGCTTTTCCTCGACATCCAAATGCCCGACCTGACAGGCATTGAATTCATGCGCTCACTGGAAAATCCACCTGCCGTCATTTTTACCACGGCCTACCGGGACTACGCCATCGAGGGCTTCGAGCTGAATGCACTGGACTATTTGGTGAAACCCATCTCCTTCCAACGGTTTCTAAAAGCAGCGAACAAGGCGCAGTCCTTCTTTGAAATGCAACGGCAAAATCTCAACAAACCAGCCGAAGCACCGACCGCTGGCCCCGAGTATTTTTTTATCAAAAGCGACGGCCAGTTCATCAAAATCAAGCTCGCCGACGTACTGTATTTCGAAAGCGAAAAAGACTACGTCTTCATCCATACCGAGCAAAAACGCTACCTCACGCTGCTCTCTCTCAAGCAGTTGGAGAAGGAACTTCCCCCCGAAAGATTCCTCAGGGTTCACCGCTCTTATCTAGTCTCCCTCGAAAAAGTGGAGCTGGTGGACGGCAACAACCTCCTAATCAAGGGCAAGCAGATACCAGTAAGCCGCAGCTTGCACGATACGATTTTTAATACGCTCATCGCCGGCCGGCTCTGGAAAAGAGAACTATGACGAATGCGGATTTTCGATTACGGACTGCGGATTGGCGCTTGGGGAATCCGCAATCCGAATTCCGTGATCCCAAATCGTAAATCTTCTTACCTTTGGCCGTCACTGATTTTTATCAGTAAAAATTAATTGTGAATACGATTCATTTATTCAAGGTAGATGGAATAGCGGGGGGAACGATAGATTTTGCAGCCTTTGCCGGCAAAAAAATACTGGTCGTTAATGTTGCTTCAGAATGTGGGCTTACGCCGCAATACCAGCAACTACAGGAATTGTACGAGGAGTTTGAAGATAAAATAGCAATAGTGGGCTTTCCTGCCAACAATTTTGGAGCACAGGAGCCGGGGTCAAACCACGAAATACAAGCGTTTTGCTCCCGGAATTACGGCGTCACCTTTCCGCTCGCATCGAAAGTGGACGTGATCACCCACCCAGTTTACCAATGGCTCACGCAACAGGCGCTCAATGGCGTCCAAGACAGCAAAGTAACCTGGAACTTTCAAAAATATGCCCTCGACGAACAGGGCCGCCTCGTCCATGTTTTCCCGCCTGCTGTTAGTCCCCTTGATGAAGAGATTATCGGTTGGGTGAGTGAGTAGAATTTTGATTTAAGATTACAGATTACATAATTTAAGATTTTTGATTTGCGGGACGTGGAATCAATCTTAAATCTGGAATCATGTAATCTGCAATCTTAAATCAACTGCCTCTCCCTCGCCAAAAGCTTTGCCCGAACTCAATGCAGTTCAATAAAGTCATCGGTCAAACTCAAGCCAAGTCGCTCTTACGGCGCATGGCGGACAGCGAGCGCATCCCGCATGCCTTGCTCCTGTTGGGTGCACCGGGTAGTGGCGACTTGGCCTTGGCAGTGGCGTTTGCGCAGTATGTTCTTTGTCAAAACAAGCAGGACGGCGACGCCTGCGGGCAGTGCAACCAGTGCAGCAAGGTGGAAAAACTAGTCCACCCTGACCTGCATTTCTCGTTCCCGACCGTCGGCACCAATGTTACCAGCGATAGCCACATGGCAGACTGGCG
>JAHEAS010000675.1 GCA_024642645.1 Saprospirales bacterium
GGGCAGTTCAATTGCTCAACCATGGTAAGGTCATCGTAGTGGATACCTGCCGGATGAACGGGCGGCCCTTCGTGAACCTCGCAGGCATCGGCTTCGACGGGGTGGTGTCCAAGCGGCTGCACGACAGCCCGGTGCGTGGCTTCTGGGCTTACCTGCGCTACACGTTGGAAGAGGCTTGGGCGTATGAGATGCAACAGCTTGATATTCAGGTAGATGGTGAAAAAATAAGCCGAAATTGCCTTTTGGTGGAGGTGGCAAATGCGCCTGTTTACGGCTACGGATTCGCCATCGTTCCACATGCTGATTTTAAAGATGGAAAATTGGAAGTGTTGGTGATAAAAGCTGCCCCCAAGTGGCGTTACATCCTAGAAAGCTGGCGGTTTCTCAACCGTTCTTTTCACAAAAGCCGTCTGGCCGAGAGTTATACCTGCCGGGAAGTAGTGGTAACGCCCAGGACACCCACTTGTTACCACATCGATGGGGAAGGCTATGAACTCAAAGGCGAAGCTCGGTTCAATATTTACCCGAATTCACTGCGGGTAATGGTTCCAAAGTCGTTTGGTGAGACTTTGCGTTAGCAACTTCTGTAAAAAATTGACACACAGCAAAGAAAAAACCGAGTGAAGCCAATTCCTATTAATTTTGGGGCAACTGGCAACCCAACTCAAATCCAGCTTGTTTGTTATTTTTCATTTTAACATAAGCACATGCGCCTACAACTTTCCTTCCTTAGGTTTTCTCCCATTCTTGTTTTCATGGGATTTGCGGTTTTCTCCTGTAAATCGGAAAAAAAGGACACTTCCTCACCTGCTGGAGCAGCCAAAAAAGACATGCCACTGCAAGTGGAGGGATTTGTCGTCACCAATAAAAACCTTGCGGAAACACTGGAAGTGCCAGGCACTTTACTGCCTTATGAGGAGACAGAAATCCGGTCAGAGATTTCGGGTAGGCTCGTATCAATGAATATACAGGAAGGTGGGCAGGTGCAGAAAGGGGCGCTTTTGGCCAAACTGTTTGACGAGGATTTGCAAGCACAGTTGAAGAAGCTGCAAGTACAGCTCGAAATTGCCAAAAAGACATTGGAACGCCAGCGAGAACTCTTAAAAATACAAGGTATCAGTCAGCAGGAGGTTGACCTTAGTGAGTTGCAGGTGAACAATATCAAAGCGGATATGGAGCTGGTGAAAGTCAGTATTTCGAAGACGGAAGTTAGGGCACCCTATGCTGGTCGCTTGGGCTTGCGCAATGTGAGCCTCGGCGCTTATGTAACACCCACCATGTTGCTCGCCACGCTTCGACAAATGAACCGAATCAAGCTTGACTTCACTGTGCCGGAGAAATACGGGCAGCTATTTGGAAAAGGAAGAACTGTTCGCTTCACTGTGGCTGGCTCAAGCCGCAATTTTTCAGCAACGGTCATCGCTACGGAATCAGCTGTGGCTGCTGAGACCCGCTCACTCAAAGTGCGGGCTACTGTGGTGGACTCCGACAATTCGCTGCTGCCGGGCACTTTTGCCAAGGTACTGCTCAATATGACAGGCAGTGGAGCGGCGCTGATTGCCCCTACACAAGCTATCATACCGCAGGCTCGAGGTAAAAAGATAGTGGTGTACAAAGGGGGGGGGCCGGAGTTCCGGGACGTAGAGACAGGGGTTCGTGACGAGGATTTTGTACAGGTATTATCGGGGTTGCAATTGGGGGACACCATCATAACTACGGGCCTATTGGCCATTCGCCCAGGCAGCAAATTGGTGCTGAAAAAAGTGGAGTGATAGCTTTCGTTTGGCACAAAAAAAAACCCAACTCCAGGGGAGCCGGGCTAATTGGATTGTTCGAGGTAAAATTGAAGATTGGTTCTTTAGGGTATTGGAATGCTTCAAAGCGTCTAGGTTTTTCGTTTTTGGCTTCTAGGGTGAATAAGCTGTTCAGCGGGTCGACTTTAAGGCAATTTCTTTAATCTTAACTCCTTCCAAAGATGGTGATTTTACTTTCCAATAAAAATAGCCGCTGTACGAAAGGCAGGTTTGGGTGAACGAATGCCAGCTATGGGTGAACCGAAGCACAATGCCTTATGAAAGTGGAAGGGTAATTTCGACCCGGGTACCCGACGGGTTTTGCTGGCGGTCAAACAGGTCACTGATTTTCACGTCGTATTCCCCTGGGGATGCCGCACGGATAATGGCCAGCCGCTCGTTCACGATTTGCAGCCCCCTTGATTTGTGCCCACGGCCTTGCTGGGCATTGAGTTCGGCAGATTTTGCCCGCCCCACACCATTGTCTTCCACCACGCATTTCAAAGCGCCATTTTCCCGAAGGAAAGCAATGTTGATGTGCCCGCCCTCTTTTTTGTGAAATAGACCATGCTTGATGGCGTTTTCGACAAATGGCTGGAGCAACATGCTGGGTATTTCCATGCTGTAGGTGTCCACTTCATCGCCTACATTGATGGAATAAGTGAATGGATTGATGAGCCGCTTTGCTTCGATTTTCATGTAAAGCTCCAGCAGTTCGATTTCCCGTTCGAGCGAGATGGCGCCTTCCCGGCTGTTTTCCAAGATAACCCGCATTAGTTTGGCGAACTGGTTGACGTATTCCATAGCTCCCCGCAGGTCTTGCTTCGCAATGAACCCATTGACGGTTTGTAGGCTGTTGAACACGAAATGTGGGTTCATCTGTGAACGCAGGGCGGCCATTTTGTTTTCAGCGACCCGGGTATTGAGGTCAGCTTTTTCACGGATCTGGGCGATGCGGTAGCGGATGATGGCGATTGCGATGCCCAATAGGGCCAGGAAAGCTCCAATTAAAAAGTCCAGCCTTGCCCAAAATGGTGGCTTTATAACAACCG
>JAHEAS010000676.1 GCA_024642645.1 Saprospirales bacterium
GTGTCTGAACCAGGCACTTACACCTTGACCGTCACAAATGCTGACAACGGCTGTTCAGCTTCAACGTCCACTCAGTTAATCACCAACAATCCGAATCTTGAAATGGCGGCTGCTCAGGCTGACCATGGCGATTGTGAACCGGATGCGATGTTGATGGGCAACCTTCCAGCCGGAACCACAGGGGTTTGGACTTCTCCAACAGGTGCTGTCATCGAAAACCCATTGGCTTCGACTACCACTTCTTCCGACTTTATTGCCGGTGAAAACACTTTCATTTGGACATTGTCACTTGGTAATTGTCCGAATTATGATTCGGATACTGTTTCATTCAACGTGAACCAAGCCACACCAAATGCCGTCAACGATAACACGACGCTTTTACCAGGAACGGGCGGCCAAATCAGTTTCAATGTGCTTGAAAACGATGAAGTTTTTGGTGGCGTCAACATCACCCTGTTACCAAACTCGGTATTTGGCGATGTGGTGGCTAATGACTCCGGCATCATTGTTTACACCAAAGAAAAATGTGTTGCGGGCAAAGTTGACATTCCATACCAGATTTGCGACCTGACCTGCCCTCATCTCTGCGACCAGGCAATCCTGTTGATTGACGTGATTTCCGACCCTAATGAAGCGTGTGGAGAAACACCCAACGGTATTACGCCCAATGGCGATGGCATCAACGATGAATTGGTCTTTGATGAGTTGTTGAACTCAGATGAAAATTATCCTGACAATGAAATTGTTATTTTCAACCGTTGGGGCGACGTGGTTTACCAAGCCAAACCTTACCAGAACAATTGGGGCGGAACCAACAAGAGCGGAGATGAACTACCGCACGCCACCTACTATTATATTCTTCGCCTGAATATTGCGAATGGTCAAATTTTGCGAGGCGATGTGACCATCTTGAAATAATTGACGTTTGATTCGCAGGAGTCAAAAACACAAAACCCAACCTTCCGATTTGACTGGAAGGTTGGGTTTTTTAGTTAAAAAAAAGCCGAACCTGGAGGGCACCGGTTCGACTTCTCTAAACACTAAAAAGTATATAAACGCCTACTAGGCGAAATTTTCTTTCAGTTCAAACCCTTTGATGTATTGCTCCCTGGAATTTTCGTTGGTGAATAATTCGAGGTCAAGGGTAACTTTTTCGAATTGCAGAGCCAAGGTTTTCTGTTCAATACCTGCACTAATTTTAGTACTTGCCATTTCTTCATAACCTTTAAACGAACCAATCTCGTCCCGAAACTGAATCATGGAATCTTGGACAGAATCAATTGAAGTGAATGACCTTGGCATATTTATTAAATCAACTGTGAGGGCTAGTTTCAATTCACGGATGTTCATAATTTTCGGTATTTTTAGTGCGATTTCTTTGCAGTAAAGACACCTGTAAAACTCAAGTAGGTTTGTTAGTGTTGTAAAATATGGCTTAATTATCTGTTAAGAAAATGACGAAAACAGTTAAGTCGAAATGCCATTCATTTGGGCGCAATAAACAAATGGAAGAATTTTTGCTACCTGAGGAGAACATTCAACGAAATCCCGACTTTCTTGAAAATAACAGCTTTATTTTATTCCTTTGCTAATCCTTTCTAAATCAACACTTTAAAAAACAAGCTAACAATGTTACGAAATATTTTTCCGTTGATTTTCAGTCTGTGCATAGCCACTGGCATCACCGCTCAAACCATTTACCTCAAAATGGACGAAAGCTGCATGGATCGTTTTGAATACAATTCAGGAAACTCCACCAGCCCTTATGTATCCTACTCCTTCAAGATTGGGAGCATGCAATTCGCATCTTTCGATGTAGGACTAGAGTCTTCAAAATGGGTGAAAGACCTTCCCGGTAAAGTAACCTATTGTAATGCCCTCAAAATTGACAAGGACTTCGTAAACAAGGTGAACGATGGAACGATAAGACTTTATATCGTCCGGGAAACGCCCAGCAATTACCATATTGCAGATGTAGATAAGGCATCTCTGCTGGAAACCATGGGCGGAAACATGGAGTTTTCAACGGCTGATGGTGAATTTTCACTCAACCTAAACAGCCCTTTATCCGGTGTAAACCTGGCACTTCCGGGTTCAAAAACTGCCGTTTACTTAGATGGCATCATTAACTATCAATGTTTAAAGGGGTATATCCTTCAAAAGAAAGAATCTAGTGATAGCCGCTCTTTCAAAGAATACGTAATCATACCAGATATTGGAATTGTAGAACGTGCCTCGGTTGTCAAAACTGGGTTTGTGAACGACCTACTGCGTGACAATGAGTTTAAACTGAGCAAAGTGAACGAAGTACCTTTCAATTCAGTCGTGTCCATCTTATGCGACCATGTGCAGGCTATTTTTTATGATGGTGTTGCTGGCACTAATCCTTCTCAGAAAGGCGGAAATGATGTGGTAACGACCTCTAAAGGTGGAAGTGGAACTCCTACAAACTATGGCAACACAGACCCATGTGCACCTACCTCTGAGCCCGGTATCCACATTGTACAAAAAGGTGAGACCCTTTACAGTCTTTCAAAAAGGTATGGAGTACAAGTTAACCAGCTGCAGAATTGGAACAACTTGGCCAACTCCAACATCATTAGCATTTGCCAACGACTATGGGTGAAGCAGCCTAGCAGCACATCCACTACCAATACGGATACACAAACCACAGAAAAAGGAGGAATTACAACTACTGCTTCAGCAGGTTATTGGACAAAGTCGGCAGGTGACCATCAAGTCAGACCCGGTGAATCGGTTGCTAGCCTTGCCAAAATGTATGGTTTCACTGAAGAGCGCTTTCGGAAGATGAATGGCTTATCGGCAACGGAGAATGTACTTCCA
>JAHEAS010000677.1 GCA_024642645.1 Saprospirales bacterium
GATTACAATGTCAGGAATGATGAAATTGGTGGAGTCGAATTTTGTGGCTGTTGGTATGGCTGGGGTTATTGCGGGAGTGGTTCATGCTCCGTTGACTGGCATCTTTCTCATCGCCGAAATCACCGGTGGGTATTCACTTTTTGTCCCACTGATGATTGTGGTTGCCATGTCATATTTCATTTCCCGACAGTTCGACTCTACCTCGGTTTACACTCGCCCACTTCAGGACGAGGGGACCTACTTTCAAGCAGACCGTGATACATTTTTGCTTAACAGCATTGATTTAAAGGATATTTTGGAGGCCAATATTGAAACCGTAACAGCCACCATGCCTGTTCAGGAAGTGATTAAATGCTTTTTGCGAAGCAAACAGAATATTTTTCCAGTCATAGATGAGCAAAAGAAATTCGCTGGCATTGTTTTGCTGGAAGACCTGAAAGACCTCTTGTTCGACCAAGAGCGGTCAAGTACGATGATTGCCAGGGATGTTGCGATTCGCCCTCCCCAGACCTTGGTTTTGGGTGAAAAAATGGCAGATGTAATGCATAAGTTTGATGAAACTTGGGTTTGGAAATTACCAGTGCTGAGCGAGAAGGGCGCTTTTATTGGTTTTGTTTCGAAGAAGAAAATCTTTACCAAATACAGGGAATTACTCAAGTTGTACAGCCACAGCGACGTGGTTTCGTAGTGAACAAAAATCGTGTTTAACAAAACAACCACATTGCTTTTTCGACTTTGACAGAATGCTAGTTATATTTCACTAACCTTCTTTTACAAAATACATTTCCACATCGCCAACATTCTTTGCAGGCACTTTCCCACGATATTCACATTTAAAATCACCCTCAATAAACTTATGAGTGCTAGCTGAGATATTGACCAAGCCCACTTCTCCGGCAGTTTCCATGCGGGAAGCCACATTTACCGTGTCGCCCCAGATATCATAGGCGAATTTGCGGGAACCTACCACACCTGCTACCAATGGCCCAGTATGTATGCCGATTCTTGCTTCGAAAGGACTTTCTCCAGCTTTGATTTTTTCCTTGTTCCAGTCTTTCAAAAACAGCTGTATTTCAAGTGCGGCCTTCACTACGTCCCTGGGGTGCCCATCTTTCTCAGGTAGCCCCCCGGCGCACATGTAGGCATCTCCAATGGTCTTGATTTTTTCAAGGCCATATTTTTCAATGATGCGGTCAAAGTTATGGAAGGCGTAGTGAAGGTCTTGGATCAGTTTTTCGGCAGAGAGTTGTTTGGAAATGGCGCTGAACCCTTTAAAATCGGTGAACAGCACCGTAGCGGATTCATATCGTCTTGCCTCAGCCGACCCATTTTTCTTTAGCTCCTCAGCTATGCTGTATGGTAGGATGTTTAGCAGCAACTCATCTGAGCGCTTTCGTTCTTCTTCTATAATACGGTTTTTTTCAGACAAGACAGCGTTGTGCTTGCTAATGGTGAGGTAGCGCATAAAAAAAGCGCCAGTCAACGCTAACACAAATGCCATTACAGCCAACAACAAATTTCTTTGACTGCTATTCAGTTCTAGCTCTGCATTATTAACCAACAGTTGGGCTTTTTGCTGTTCTACCACCATTTCCTTTTGGGCGAGTTTCATAGAATCCATTACGCCCTCAAACTTCATAGAGTCCAGAATCCTTGACTGCTCTGATACGAGCAATTGCTGTTTTATTTGTGCGGCAGTCATGTTCTGGATAGCAGCTTCTTTAGCAGCTACGAGTTTTTGCAGGCCCAGTTGTTGGGTGGCTAAATTAGTCGTTTTCTGTGCAAGGTCATCGACGGTGGCTGCGAGTTGTTCATTTTGAGCTTGTGCTTTTTCATAGGCAGCCTCTGCTTTTTTTCTTCTTGAAAAAAGGCCGCCAAAACTGGGATCCGACTGCTTTACAGTCCCCCCATTCAATACGATTATCTGCTGCTCAATCTGTTCCAAGTCTTTTTTCATTTTGAACTGCGTGGCCAATTCTTTCATGTTTTTCAAATTGTCCAACTTCAGGTCAGTTTCATCAGTCAGGGAATTGCTTTCTTCAAATATTTTATAGGAGTCCCTGCGGAGGTTGGTTTCTTTGCTTGGGATTCTCATTTGAGACCTGCCTAATTGGTTTAAGCTGATGGCCAGCAGGTCATTTTTTTTAATTTTTTTGGCGGTATCGGCTGCTTTTGCCGCCCAGTCAGAGGATTTTTGAAAAAAGCCTTCTTTGTAAAGCCACTCTGAAATCGTCAAGGCGTTGTTGAGAAAGTTCTCGCCAGTTAGTTTGACAGTGTTAGCTTCTAATTTCTTAACTGCTTCAGACTGCGCTGCTAACTGGCAGGTGATAAAGAGTAAAGACAAAATGCAAATGGCGATTTTCATTGGTATGGTTTATAATCCTAAGATAAATAGGGCGAAAATTAGCATTGATTTGATGAAAACTTAAATATCGTGTCAAACATTTGGACTTATTTTTACCGCAGTTAAATTTTTCTTCATGACACATTTTCGATTTATTTTGTTTCAAATTCTCTTAATGATGAGCATAAACGTTTCAAGCCTGGGTGCCCAAAATTTCGACTGGCAAGGCCACCGGGGTTGCCGAGGCTTGTTGCCTGAAAACACCATCCCCGCTTTCCTAAAAGCGCTTGAATACCCACAAATCAGCACGTTGGAACTTGACCTGGCAGTGTCAAAAAATGGAGAGCTAATTGTCAGTCACGAACCTTGGATGTCTGAAGCAATTTGCACCAAACCAGATGGGGCGCCTGTTACAAAAGCCGAAGCGACGAACTTGAAAATAATGGGCTTGACCTATGAAGAAATCAAACTGTACGATTGTGGTAGCAGGGGCAATGGC
>JAHEAS010000678.1 GCA_024642645.1 Saprospirales bacterium
GGACAGCTCCAGCGTTTCGGACGGCGCAACTGCTGCGCTCCCAATTTCTTTTAGGAACGAATTCGAGGTAAAATGCTGCCGCATTTTCTCCCGATTATCCAGCAAATTCTTCAGGGTGGCGAGCAGTTCTTTTTCGTAAAATGGTTTGGGTAAATAGGCATCTGCTCCCTGTTCCAAGCCTTGTATCCTCGACTCCGCATCAGACTTGGCGGTGAGCAATACCACCGGAATATGGTTTGTGGAAATATCGTTTTTCAGGTGCTGGCAAGTTTCGAATCCATCCATCTCTGGCATCATCACGTCGGAAAGGACGAGGTCGGGTATTTCTTTTTTTGCGAGTTCCAGCCCGAGTTTACCATTGGGGGCAGTGAGCAGTTGGTAGTCTTTTTTTAAAACGGCGGTGATGTACTTCACCACATCCACGTTGTCTTCGATGATTAAGATAGTCAACAATGGAAGTTTGATGGTGGAGGTAGTATGGCGGTTGAGGGCTTCATGATTTGCCACCTCTGCCATTGTAGAAAGGGAATTTTTAGGATATGGTGAATCCTGCATTACCTCCGTGACTATTTCAGCGTTTCTGCTGATTGGCAATTTGACGGTGAAGGTAGCTCCGTGACCGATCTCGCTTGCGATGGTGATATCGCCACCAAACAACTTCGCCAATTCCTTGGCAAGTGTCAGCCCGATTCCTGTACCCTCGGCATGGCGAGTGGATGAGTCGTCCAATTGGTAAAAACGCTCAAAGATGTGCAGCTGCTTTTCAGGAGGGATGCCTGGCCCTGTGTCGCTGACGGAAATTATGAAATGGGAAACTGTGGAATTCGGTGCGCTTCCAACTTCCAATTTCATCTCCACGCTACCACCCGCTGGCGTGAACTTCACAGCGTTGGAAAGCAGGTTTGTCACAATTTGACGCAGCTTTTCAGGGTCGTAATCTATGGCGAAGGACTCCATTTTAGTAGCGAAATGCAGGGAAATATTTTTGGTGTCAGCAATGGAATGGAAGCTCTCAAAAAGGTATTTAAGGAAAACGACCACATCGCCCTGTACCATGCTGAGGTGCATGGTGCCACTCTCCAATTTGGCAAGGTCGAGCAACTGGTTAACGAGGTCGAGGAGCTGCTGACCGTTCCGCCGTATCATGTTCAGCCCATCCCGTGCCTCAAAATCAACCAACCCCTGTAAGCGCTCCGACATGCCATTGATGAGGGTGATAGGCGTGCGGAACTCGTGGGTGATGTTGGTGTAAAGGCGGTTTTTTACCAAATCCAACTCACGAAGGCGGCGTGTTTCAGCGGCGGCAAGCTTGCGCTTGACCCTGAATCTGTACACCCAAAACAGACCCAGCAGCACAATAAATGCCCCAAATATCTGAGCAGGAAGACTTTGGTGCCATTTCGGCAGGATGTCAAGTTGGAGTGAATTGCTAACCCCTTCCAGCGGCAAATGGCCGCCCGTGGCCCGGATTTCGAGGGTGTGTTTTCCTGGCGGAACCTGGGTCAGCGTAATTTCCCTGGCACTCCCGACTGGCTGCCACGTTGGGTTCAGGGGCGCCAATCGGTAGGCATATTGGAGGTTTGCCGTTTGTTCCAAGCAAAGTGCAGCGAAATTGAACGTCAGCGTTTGGTGGCCGGCTGGGATGGTTATGCTTTTTGCAAAATGGATGCTGCTGTCCAAGCCGATGTCCGAACCACTTTTCTTTCCCGCGTCATTGGCGACAAAAAAGGAGGTGAAATAAATAGGGGAAAAGATGGTCTTCCGTGGGGAAACTGAGTCGGGGTGGAAAATCTGGAGGCCGTCTTCTGCACCAAAAACCAAGACGCCATCTTTCCGCTGATAGGCGGAACCAAGTAGGTAATCATTGGAAACAAGGCCTTCCTTTTTATCGAAATGCCAAAATACCTGACTGGTATCGAGGCAAGAAATGCCATGCCCAGCGGTACTGATCCAAAGCCGCCCCGCATCGTCTTCAACAATGCCCATGATTTTTTCGTCCCGCAAGCCGTCTTCCCGCAGGTACCGACGCACTTTGCCGGTACGTGGGTCGAGGCGATTCAGGCCAGCATCGGTGCCAATCCAAACCATGCCGGTTTTTGAAACACAAACGGTCTCTGCGATGGAGCTGGAGAGGGAATTCGGGTTATTTTCTTCAGAAGTATAATTTTTGAAGCGCAGCTTTTCTGTTGTATCGAGTGTAGGGTTTTCGATAAAAAAGAGCCCACTTTTGAGTGTGCCTGCCCAGAGATGCCCCTCTTTGTCCAATTTTAGGTCGATAAAAATGTCGTTTTGCTCCTCCTGTCCTTTGCAGAAAAAGGGCCGAAAAATGTCCGTCATGGGGTCGAAACGGTACAGGCACCCCTGAGCACCAACCCAGATGCCCCCTTTTTTGTCTTGCACCAAGGACCAAACTTTGCGGGGCAAGAGCCTGTTTTTCCCTTCCGCTGGAAAGGGCAGGAATTGAGCCGACTTCGAATCGGGACGGATGCGGAAAATACCGGCCGGGCTTTGGTTGGCTGGTGCGGCATAGACCAACCCATCAGCAGCTAACAGCAATCCGTTGATGGAAGCATCCAGGATTTTTTGCTGGTGGTCGCCCTTCCACGCATACAGCCCATCAGGCACGGCAACCCAGGTCTCGTCCTTCCATTGCAGCACCTCCCGAACCGCCGGAATGCCTTGCAATGCCCTGCCCCATGCAGGCGTTTTGAACTTCCTGGCAGCTGCCTTCAGCACAAAAACGCCTTTATTGGTGCACAGCCATACATTACCCTGGGGGTCTTCCGATGCCGCATGAAGGTTGTGCGGAAGGATTGGCGGAAGATGGCTTGGCCAAT
>JAHEAS010000679.1:0-990 GCA_024642645.1 Saprospirales bacterium
TCATCAGGGTAGCTTCGAAGGAAAGCAGGGCATAAAGTTCGTAGTCTTTTTTGAAGCATTTTAACATGCCCGTGGAGATAAAAAAATCACCACCCGGCAAGGTGAAGGCAATTCGCTCGGCGTCGTTTTTGAGAATATAAACTTTCCACTGACGGCCTTGATCCCATTTATTGTAAATGGGCGATTGCCTATCGAGGTGCATCGTACTCGTAGCTTGTCCATAAAGGGTTTGAACGTACCAATAAACAGAAGTATCATAAGGCGGCAGTTCCAGCAAGTATTCATGTTGATTAAGCAACTCATTGCGGAGCATGGTGCCAAGTTTTTCCAGTTTCTCTTTAGTAAAAGTCTGTTCGGTGGGCACATTGGGCAAGTCGCCCTGGCAGGAGCCAAAAAGAAATGCAGTAAAAGCAAGCAGTGTAAACGCCCTCACCAGGCGGTGAAGCCGGAGTTCGTCATAGTTCATTGTTGTTTGTTTTCTGTTGTTTGTTGATATCGCCGTGAGGCCAAGGCTGTAGATTACACAAAAACCAGGCCGCACTTACTTCAACAACCGTAACAAATACTCGCCGTATCCGCTTTTAATAAACTTGTGGCCAAGCTTTTCAAGCTGAGCGTCATCGATGAAACCCATTTCCCAAGCCACCTCTTCAATGCAGCCAATTTTCAGGCCCTGCCGTTCTTCGATAACTTGGATGAATTGCCCCGCCTGCAGCAAGGAGTCGTGCGTACCAGTGTCCAGCCATGCAACACCTCTTCCCAAAACACCGACTTTTAACTTGCCCATTTCTAGGTAAATCCGGTTCACATCAGTGATTTCATATTCCCCCCTTGGGCTTGGTTTCAGGTTCTTACAAATGTCAATTATCTGATTATCATAAAAATACAAACCGGGAACAGCGTAATTTGATTTGGGATTTTTCGGTTTCTCTTCGATGGAAATAGCCTTTCTATCTTTGTCGAACTCCACGACGCCATAACGCTCTGGAT
>JAHEAS010000679.1:1000-2837 GCA_024642645.1 Saprospirales bacterium
CAAAAATGACCCCGCCATCGGGATTTGCGCTGGCCTGCATCAGTTCGGACATGCCTGCGCCGTAGAAGATGTTGCCACCCAATATCAAAGCTGCCGGCTCACCATTGATGAATTTCTCGCCCAAAACAAAAGCCTGCGCCAAGCCATTTGGCTCATACTGCGCCACGTACTCAAAGTTGCAGCCGATGTCATTGCCGTTGCCGAGCAATTTCTCAAAATTGGGCAAGTCTTGTGGTGTGGAAATGATGAGGATGTCCTTGATTCCAGCCTGCATGAGCGTGCTCAACGGGTAATAAATCATCGGTTTGTCGTAAACCGGCATCATTTGCTTACTCATGACGAGTGTCAACGGATAAAGACGAGTGCCAAGCCCTCCGGCGAGTATGATTCCTTTCATGAAAATTTTGCTTTTGGCAATTCTTGTTGAGAAAAGATTTATTGCAAACTGCCCGCCAGATTCTTGTGGAGCAACTGACGGCGAATTCGTAATGTCAGTTCGTCAGGTTTTATTGGGGTCAAAATGAAGTCATTGGCACCCAACCTTAGGGACTCTATCAATAGTTGCTCGTTGTCTACTGTGCCGTAGGTCAGTATTGGCAGCTCACGCTGGTTCGGTTCTTTTCGGATAAACTGGACGATGTCTAATGCCTCGAAGTCGGGCAAGTCCAAATCAACTACCACCAAATCCGGCGCCAGGGAACGAGTTTTTTCAAGCGCCAATTTGGCATTTTCAGCCACTGTGAGCTTCCATCCATTCTTTCGGAAACGGAATTCAAAAGTGGTAAGCATGAGTTCTTCGGCGGTACAGAGTAGGATGTTCATATTCAGGTGTTTGAGTAAGTGAGTGTTTCAATATTTGTGTCAAAATCAATAGTTCAACAATTTTTTTAGTTGGCTTCTAAACCTTTCTACAGGCATAAAATTCTGCTCCAGCGGCACAGCAAATGGAATCGGCGTGTCCAGTCCTGCAGCCCGCAAGACCGGGCCATCAAGGTTATCAAACAAATGCTCAGAAATCCAAGCAGCCAATTCACCGCCTACCCCACCCTTGAGCGTATCTTCATGAAGGATGATGACTCGGTTTGTCTTTTCTACTGAATCAATAATTGCCTGATAATCAATGGGTAAAAGCGAACGCAAGTCAATGATATCGGCGTCAATGCCTTCCTCATCGCAAACTTTCAGCGCCCAGTGAACGCCCATGCCGTAGGTTATAACGCTCACCGCCGAGCCTTCCCTTGCCACCCTAGCCTTACCGATTTCAACCGTATAGTAACCATCTGGAATCTCCTCCGAAATGGCCCTGTAAAGTGCCTTGTGCTCGAAAAACATGACCGGGTTAGGGTCTTCAAAAGCCGCTAAAAGCAGTCCTTTGGCATCATAGGGTGTACTTGGCACCACTACTTTGAGACCGGGTGTATGCACGAACCACGCCTCGTTGCTTTGAGAATGGAATGGCCCTGCACCTACCCCGCCACCGCTCGGCATCCTGACTACCACATCGGCGGGTACGCCCCAACGGTAGTGGATTTTAGCGAGGTTATTGATGATTTGGTTGAAAGCGCAGGTCACGAAATCGGCAAACTGCATTTCCACCATGCTCTTGAATCCTTTTAAGCTTAAACCCAATGCCGCTCCCACGATGGCACTCTCGCAAATGGGCGTATTGCGCACCCGCTCCTTCCCGAACTCCTCCATGAAGCTCTGGGTTATTTTGAAAACGCCGCCATAGTCTGCAATGTCCTGCCCCATCAGCACGAGGTTTTCGTGCTTTTGCATCGCAAGTCGCAACCCATCCGATATTGCATCAATATACCGCTTTTCGGTTTTAGCCCCC
>JAHEAS010000680.1 GCA_024642645.1 Saprospirales bacterium
TACTGACAACTTCTTCAATCCCCTCCAACCACGCCCCAAAAATCTCGCAACAAGGATGACCCGGAATACACCAGCTCGCCGAATCGAGGTGCATCCCATTTTCCAACGTCTCAAATTGGAGGTGCTGCGTGCCCAATTTTCGCAATTTTTTTTCAAAAACAATCGTGTTTTGGTACTCGGATATTCCGTCCTTGTCTCCGTGGATGAGCAGCGTCGGGATTTTCACTTCGGATTCGAGGTAGTGAATCGGGTTGGCGAGGTCGAAGATTGCTGGTTTCTTCATGCGGGTGAGCATCAGCAGTGGCGGGGATGGCCACATAACCCGCAGGTCGAGCGGAGCAGCGAACAGTGCCAGTGCCGAGAAGATTGAAGGCGAAAGCCCGACCTCTGCCAATAGCCGCTGGTCGAACATGGCGAGTGCAGCCAGATTACCACCTGCCGAGTTGCCGCAGAGCAGGATTTTATTTCGGGATAAACCCTGCTCTTCCATCATTTCCAACACCTTTTTGATGGCCAGGCCGGTATCCTCCCGTAACTCCCGAATATCACACTGCGGGATGCGCCGATGGGAGAGAAAAAACGCATGGTAGCCCTGCTCGGTTAGCCATTGGGCATTGGCCTTGAACATCTCTGGCCGTCCGTGTTGCCAGCCGCTTCCGTGGATGTAAATGACGATGTGCTGCTTGTCCCTTGCATCTTCAAGGGGCTGAAAATAGAGCAGGTATTGGCGAAAGTGGTTGCCGTACTTGATTTTCAGCGGAGCAGGCTTTGGCTTTTCCATCCTCCGCAATTTCAATAGCCAAAAAGGCAACCGTATGCCTTCATAAACGAAATTACCTTGCGGAACGAGCAGGTACAGCGCCAGATAGCTGACCGCTATTCCCACCAATATTTTCATCACCAAAAGCATGTCGTAAGGTTTTAAGGTTTGGTAAATGCCAATTGCGTGTGCCTCATATTTACGTTAATTCCCCCATAGCACCTATCTTCGGGCGCTGGATTTAATTTTCCATCTTATTTATTTACATGACAAACAAAGGTATTCATATTCAGTTCGGACGAAGCACAATTTGGCTTAAACGCATCATACTAGCGGGGGCATTAGCTGTATTCTTGTTAATTCAGGGCTGTCTCATACGTGGAAACGGCTACTCATTCCAAGGCATCAGCATCCCGCCAGATGTGAATAGCTACTACGTGGAGTTGTTCGAAAACCAAGCCCCCAGTTCCACTCCTACCCTACCCCGTGACCTCACCGAGCGCCTAAAGGACAAAATCCGTAATGAGTCAAGGTTGAAGTACAACGATGAAGAGCCGGATGTCGAGTTCACAGGTGCTATCACCGACTTTCGGGTAAGCGCAGAGGCTCCAAAAGCGGGCGAGCAAATTGGCTTTAACAAGCTGACCATTTCCGTTCAGGTCAACTTCGTCAACAACAAGGACGAGAAGGCCAATTGGAAACAACAGTTCTCCTTCGAAGACTTTTTCGGGGCAAATGACAACCTGCTCGACGTCCAAGAAACACTCATCGAAAACATCAACAAAGAACTGGTGGATAGAATCTACAACCGGGCTTTTACAAATTGGTAGCGAGAGGGAGAGCGTGAGAGCGTGAGCGGGTGAGAACGCTGAGCGGGCGCAGGATTTGAGGGTCTGAGGGGGATGCAGTACATTTGGCACTATTCTGAGATTTTTCATCAAAACTTGAAACAAAACGATGGATTTAATCACCAACCTTTTTCGAGGTGTCCTCGGCTGTGCCATTATGTTGGGCATTCTCTATTTGATGAGCAACAACAAGAAAAGCATCAACTGGCGAATAGTTGGTGGGGGCATTTTACTCCAATTGATTCTGGGCATTTTGGTACTGAAAGTTGAATTCGTTACTTTAATCTTTGATTGGGTGGCCAGTTTTTTTGTCAATGTACTAGCTTACACCAATGCCGGTATCGAGTTCCTTTTGACGCCGTTCGGGATGAAAGAAGTAGATGGAGCCTTGAATAATTTTGTCTTTAAAGTCCTGCCAACCATTGTTTTTTTCTCGGCGCTTTCCTCCATGTTTTATTACCTGGGCATCTTGCAAATCATCACAAAAGGCATTGCTTGGGTGATGAGCAAAACCATGAAACTTACGGGTGCTGAAAGCCTTGCAGCCGCAGCCAATGTATTTATCGGTCAAACAGAAGCTCCGTTGGTCATTCGCCCATACCTCGCAGGCATGTCCCGTTCCGAGATGATGTGCTTGATGGTGGGCGGTTTTTCCACCATCGCAGGTAGCGTGTTTGCAGCTTATGTTGGCTTTCTTGGGGGCGATGACCCTGTCACCCAGCAGTTGTTCGCCCGGCACCTGCTCACTGCCTCTATTATGTCAGCGCCAGCTGCTATTGTGGCTGCAAAAATGATTTTGCCAGAAACAAAAGAAATTACTTTAGAAGACCAAAAACTGGACGTCCCAAAAGAACAATCCGGCTCAAACATCCTTGATGCGATTACGCTCGGCGCAACGGACGGCTTCAAGTTGGCCGTTAATGTGGGCATCATGTTACTCGTTTTCACTGCCTTGATTGCGATGATAAATTCCATGTTGATTGGCATTGGTGGGTTCACCCATTTGAATCCTGTCATCGCTGAAGCTACCGACGGCAGGTTTTCAAGCCTCTCCTTGGAGTATATTTTGGGGTTGATTTTCGCTCCGGTGGCTTGGATTATGGGCGTTACAACGCAAGATTCCATGATGGTTGGTCAGTTACTTGGCATGAAAACAGCCATCAATGAATTTTATGCTTTTGCCAAAATGCCAGAACTAAAAGGAATGATGTCGCCAAAATCCGTCAT
>JAHEAS010000681.1 GCA_024642645.1 Saprospirales bacterium
CGAAAAAGACAAACGGCATTATGCGGCAGTGGAGGCCCTGAAGCTAGGTCATGGGGGTTTGGTGTACCTTTCCTCATTGTTCAACATCTCAACCCGTACGATTGAGCGTGGCATTGAAGAACTTAAAAAAAAACCTGGCACCAGCTAACTTCACCCGCCGCCCCGGCGCAGGCCGCCGCCGGAAGGAGTTGACCGAACCCGGCCTACAGGCAGCTTTTGACGGTGTCGTAGACGCCCACACGGCAGGTTGCCCGGTCGCCGGTGTCCGCTGGACCTACCTGAACAAGAACGAGATAGTCGGCAACCTTATGGAAAAGGGCATACGGGCGGGCCGGGACATTGTGGCCAGGTTGCTCGAGAATGCGGACCTGGGCCAACGAAAGATATCAAAGGCGCTTACCATGAAAGAAGAAATAGCAGGTCGCAACGAACAGTTCGAACAGATAGCCGCCTATAAGAAAGCGTACTTGGGGAACGGCTGGCCGGTACTGAGCATCGATACCAAAAAGAAGGAACAGCTTGGCCGGTTCTACAGGGAAGGACAGGTGTTCAGCGATAAGGCAGTCAAGGGCAACGACCACGACTTCCCAAGTTTTTCCCCCGGCAAGGTCGTCCCGTATGGGGTATATGATGTCGGGCGGAACGAAGGGTACCTGCTGCTCGGACAATCGGACGACACGGCCGGGTTCAACGTGGCCTGTCTGCGGCAATATTGGGAGGTATACGGAGCGGGCCTGTACTGCGGCAATGAACCAATACTAGTCCTGGCCGACGGGGGAGGCTCCAATGCGTCTGCCAACAGGCTGTTCAAACAAGAGCTGCAGGTGTTCGCCGATGATATCGGGAGGCCGATACGCGTCGCCCATTATCCCCCATACTGCTCAAAATACAACCCGATAGAACACAGGCTGTTCCCCTTCATCACAAAAGCATGGAGCGGGGTGATGTTGGACGGCATAGATACAATGGTTAAGCTTGTTGAGGAAAGAACAAAAAATTTGAAATCAAAAATTAAAATCAAGGTTGACAAAATCGATAAGGTATTCAAAAAGGGCGTGACCGTCTATGACGACTACATGGACTATATGGATATAGTATTTGACGAAATAAATAAAAAATGGAATTACTGGATAACACCATTAGGATATATAACGACAGTTAATATCTAATCCACCCTAAGCATGAAACATGACCATGTTCAAGCCTTGTCGGCAATGTCTCAGTTGCGATGCCTATCAGGAGTTTGGCAGTACGTCACCACCGATATTTTAACATGCTCCCGTCTTGGTTGGCTTGTGGTAAAATGTAGGTGATTGCAATAGGCCGAACCGGCCGCTTTTCGTTGTGTTGCAATATTAATTAAACATAAAGCCCCCTGTGCAATGCACAGGGGGCTTTTATTTGTCACCACTGCTACTATAATTTAGGATGACGCATGTGGACTCATTGCAACAACCAGCAATACCAATCCCCAAATTGTATTTTGACAATTATTGCACAATTAACCTTTCCTGATAATGCCGATCTCCCGCCAATACACTCAACAGGTAGGTTCCTTCCGTCAAGCCTGTTAGGTCAATTCTGTCGTGATAGAATTTGCCGGCTGAGAACATCATTCGGCTGTCAATTTTTTCACCAATCAGATTGTATATTTTCAAAATGGCAGCGCCTTCAAAGTCCGTTTCCAAAGTCAAGGAGACTTCCCTCGTAGCTGGATTAGGGAACAATGTTAAGCCAGCATTATTGTTGCCAATTTCAATATTGATGACTTTGGAGAATTCAAAACTTCCCCCAAAGTCCATTTGCTTTAAGCGATAATAATTGAGGTTGTAGGCAGGGTGTTCGTCGGTATAGGTGTAAAAGCCACCGCTAGATGAAAAACCTTGACCGGTCACGAAAGTAAGTGCTTCCCAGTTTTCGCCATCCCTGCTACGCTGGACTTCAAAACCTGCATTATTCTGCTCAGAGGCCGTGTGCCAGTTCAATACAACTGTATTAAACTGACAGCTTCTTCCTGTAAAGCTTACCAGTTCAACAGGTAAGGATTGAACGAGATTACCTTGTGCGTTAAGAGAAGAAAGGTTGGGAGGCGAGTTGGCATTGATATCATAGGCAGTGCCGTTGATCGTAATATTGCCACTACCTCCAGAACCTCCAGATTGGGCAAAGGCAATCACAGTATTAGGCTCAAGGGTAGGCCAAGTAACTGCATATCCATTGGTTGTAATGACAGTCTGCTGGTTTTTGGGGAAACTAATAGTCGTGGAAATTGTGAAATTCCCATTGATTTGGATGTTGCCAAAACCAGCGCCATTCATGCAGGCACTCAAAGTAGCTTGGCTGTTGGCATTGCACTGCGCCTTAGCCATGGCCAAGTTAAACATCGTTAATAACACAATTGAGAAAATAGCTTTGAACATTTGAAATAGATTTTGATAATTAAGCTTTTAAGCTTAAGGGTTGAATAAATGATAATAGCCCATGAAAGTGGGCTTTAGGATATCTTTTAGTGTATCTCATAAGCCAATCGGAAAGGCATTTCAACACACGATATGTATTGACAATAAATCCAATGGACATAAGTATATGGCAAGTATTTGCCTTGTGGGAATTGGCAGATATTAAATTTTATTTTTTTTCAAATAGCCAAAGATTGGGAGGGTATTTTTTTTTGACTATTCCGTCTCGTACTCGAATAGAATCTATTGAATGAAATAAATTGGGAGGTAATAGTCAATATCACACAAAATAATATCGAACAAGGTATTTAAAGTCAATTTTATATATAAAACTATGATTAGCATCTGAATAAATGAAATTTAAATTGTTTTAT
>JAHEAS010000682.1 GCA_024642645.1 Saprospirales bacterium
GGTCTTGCCCCGGCGCTGCGACCAATTTCAAAGACCGTAGCCTGACCATGCCGGGTGCTAGTATCGTCAGCAGGACTTGGGACTTTGGCGACCCTGCCAGCGGTGCCGCCAATACCTCCACTTCGTTGTCGCCAAGCCATGTGTATGCCAATCCCGGCGATTACGACGTTACGCTCACGGTCACTGGGGCAACAGGTTGTAATATGTCCATCGTCAAAACAATCAGCGTGCTGCCATTGCCGGGTGCGAGTTTTAACCAACCGCCCGTAACTTGTGAGGCTGCTCTGGTTCCTTTTCTTGCGCTGCTCAATGATTATGCGTTTTCGGTTTCGTGGCAATTTGGAGACCCTGCCAGCGGCACGGCCAATAAATCCAGTTTGGAAAACAGTTTCCATGCCTACCAAGCCACAGGCGCTTATCCGGTAACACTGGCGGCCACGAATGTGTATGGCTGCACTCAAATTTTCAACCAAAATGTCACCATTTCCGCCAACAACTTGTCGGGTGACATTGCTTTCTCGCAGCCGTCTCCCATTTGCGAAGGCGACCAAATCGTTTTGACCGCACCGCCGGGAGGCGGCAGTTTGCTTTGGTCAAATGGTGACATTGGAAGCAGCATCACAGTCACACAAACCTCCATTTCCACCGTCACGCTGACCGATGGAAACGGCTGCACCTACAGCCCCGAACCTGCTTATGTGGATGTCTATGGCTCCCCATCGGCCATTATCAAGGCCGTTGAATATGATGATTTTGGCCAGCCCATCAACTATGTTGAAAACAGTTATACCATCTGCGAGGGCGAGGATGTGAACCTGGTGGTGCAGGGCAACTTGAACTATACCTATGCTTGGTCGGATGGTAGCACGGGCACCGAAATCAATTTCACGGACGACAAAGGCAATTTGCTGCCAAGCGGAAGCCATATTTTCACCGTCACCATTACCGACGGGAATACAGGCTGCAACAGCACCGAAGGGCCGTTTCAAGTAACTGTGAATCCATTGCCTGTTGTATTGGCAACCTCCGACCCTGATGGTTTTTTATGTGAAAACAATCCCGCTACATTAAGTGTCGTCAGCCCGCAGCCCGGCGTCACGTATGTTTGGAACACGGGGATATTTGCCAACTCGATAGACGTGCTGGCAGGTGGCAGTTACTTCGTGCGTGCCATCAACGCCTTTGGTTGCGAGGGCCGAAGCAACACACTCATTTTGCACCAAGCCCCCAGCCCTTCACTCATTCCCGATGGCTGTCATATCCAGTGCAAAGGAGATACGATTTGCCTTCCAGATTTGGCGCAAGGCATTGATTTTCAATGGTTTTTCAATGGTGTACCCATACCCGCCCCCGATGGCAACATCGGCAATTTAATCACGGACCAGAGCGGGCAGTATTTTGTCGAAATGACCGACAGTTTTGGCTGTTCATCCGTTTCGGAGGTGCTCAACCTTGACCTCTTCGATGGGTACGGCACCATCAGTGGAACCGTCTGGCTGGATGTGAACGCCAATGGAATCATTGACGCTGGGGACACGCCCGTGTCCGGTGTTGGCGTCATTCTCAACGATGGTTTGGTGATGCTCGGACAGGCTTCGAGCAATGGTGCAGGCATTTATACTTTCCCTGATATTGCTGCTCTCGGCTATGTTGTGTCGCTTGACCCGACCACCTTTCCACCCGGTTATGAACCGTTATCGGATTCATTGCTACTGGCGCTCAGCGGCTGCGACGACACTGCGCAACAGGATTGGCTATTGGTGCCGACGTGTGCCTCAGCCACACAGACCATCTCGATGAGCGTTTGCGTTGGAGACAGCATAGAATTTAATGGAGTTTTTATCCAAGCTGGAGTACAGGAAACGTTTGTGTACCAAAATGCAGCGGGTTGCGACTCGACCATCCTCGTCAATGTCAGTGCGCTGCCTTTTTCACCGACCATTACCTTGCAAATGCAGGGCTGCGAGGGAGACACCGTTGTTTTCGATGGAATATTTATTCCCGTCGGAACGATGCAGGATTTCATTTATCAAAACGCAAACGGCTGTGATTCAATCGTCACCGTCAATTTCACGACCTTCCCCGACGAGCCAATGACGTTTGTGGAAATATTTGCCTGCCCCAATGATGGGGTGAACTTCGAGGGTGTTTTTATCCCCACAGGAGGCTCAGAGGTTTTCACTTTTCAAAATATGACTGGCTGCGATTCCTTAGTGACGGTTAATGTAAACTCGTTTTCTGAAGACACTAGCTTCGTAAACCTGCAAGGCTGCCTCGGAGATACGCTTTTCTTCAATGGCATGGGGATTCCTGTTGGGGCCTCAGCGGACATAGCTTTCCAAAACCTAAGTGGCTGTGATTCAATCGTTTCGGTTACGGCCACGGCCTTCCCCGATGTACCAATGACATTCCTCGGATTGGCTGGGTGCCCCGGTGACAGCGTTATTTTCAATGGCTCTTATGTTCCAACGGGCAGCTCTGAGGTATTTATATTCCAAAACCAAAACGGCTGCGACTCTCTTGTCACCGTTAATGTCAACGCTTTTTCAGCGGACACGACCTTTGTGAACCTTCAAGCCTGCGAGGGGCAAAGCATTGAGTTCCAAAACGAAACAATTGTAGCTGGCGGCACCATGACCTTTGTGCTTGAAAATATGCACGGCTGCGATTCTGTCGTCACTGTTTTTGTAGAAATATTGGAATTGAGCGATTTCAAAATCGAAGTAGATACCGCTTGCCATGATAAACAGGACGGAGCGCTAAACATGGTGGATATTGCTGGCAGCACCCCTCCTTACCTTTTTTCCCTGGATGGCATTGATTATCA
>JAHEAS010000683.1 GCA_024642645.1 Saprospirales bacterium
GAAAAACCCTGGTGCTCGTATGCAGCCTTGATGGTGGCGTAGAGGTGGCTCGGCACCCAGTCCACCGTCTGTGCCACGAAGCTGACGTTCGATACACCGAGCGTCGTTTGGATGGGATTGACCGGTGGCAGCACCGAACCTTCGGGGTGGGTGTTGGAGATGGTACCCATCGGGGAGGTCGGCGAAGTCTGCTTTTTGGTCATGCCGTAAATGGCATTGTCGAACAGCAGCACGGTCAGGTTCATGTTGTAGCGGATGGTATGGAGCCAGTGTCCGGCACCAATGGAACAGCAGTCGCCGTCGCCTGTCACCACGAACACGTCGAGGTCGGGGCGGCGGAATTTGACGCCTTCGGCCACGGGGAATGCTCGACCGTGCAGGCCGTGGAAACCGTAGGTGTCCATGTAGTGCGGGAAGCGGCTGGAGCAGCCGATGCCTGACACGAACACGGTCTTCTCTGGTGGCAATTGCTTTTCAGCGCAAAGCCGCTGCACGGCATGCAACACCGTGTGGTCGCCACACCCAGGACACCAGCGTGCGATACCTTTTGTGTACTCGCTTTGCGGGTGGTAGGTGTCGGGAATGTCGATTGAGCAGAAGTCGTTGTTTAGGCCGAACATGAGTTGGTAAATTTGGGAATTAGTAAATTAGGGAATTGGGGAATTGGGGGCTAAGTATTGCCAGCCTCCAATTCCCTAATTCCCTAATTCCCCAATTCCAGTTTAATCCTTTCTAAAATATTCCTCGGTTTCAACGGCTGCCCATGCACATTCGAGAAGCAGTCGATGTCCACCAAAGTCCTTGCCCGGAGTAACCAAGCGAGCTGTGAGTAACGGCGATTTTCTTCCGTAATCAGTGGGGCGTTCACGTCGTCGCTGTAGTTGATTTCGACAGTCATCACCTTTTTGAAACGCTTGAAAATATCCTTCAACCCCGGCTCCATCGGGCTAAGGAAGCGCAGGTGGACGGAGGAAACTTTGCCGCCGAGTTCTCTTGCTCGGTCGGTGGCCTCCTCGATGGCCCCACGGGTACTGCCCCAACCGACGAGCAGGAGGTCGCCCTCGTCATCGCCGTGAATTTTCGGTGGTTTCAGTGTGCGGCTGAAGGCAGCGATTTTGCGGCTGCGCATGGCGGTGCTCCGCTGGTTGACTTCCGGGAGGTACGAAACCTGTCCGGCGGCGGTGTGAGTGAGACCAGTCAGGGTGTACTCACCACCTTTCTGGCCGGGGATTGGGCGTTTGCTCATGCCTGTTTCTTCATCCCACTGGTAAGGCTTGGCATCTTCTTTCCAAGCGCTTTGGTCAATGGGCGCTGACATCCATTCAGCTTTGAGTTTTGGCCGTTCGAACGGCTGCACACCTGTCGCCAAGTTGGAATCGGAAAGCAAAAAAACCGGCGTGCGGAACGCCTCGGCTATCTGTCTTGCGACGATAACGAATTGAAAGCACTCCTCGATGGTGGAGGGCGCCATGACGATTTTCGGGGCATCGCCCGCTGCCCCGTAAAGGACGGCGAGGAGGTCGCCCTGCTCGATTTTGGTCGGCATGCCCGTGGAAGGGCCGCCCCGCTGCACGTCGATGATGAGCAGTGGCACTTCGGCCATTATTGCTAATCCAATAAATTCTGTTTTGAGGGCAAGGCCGGGTCCAGAGGTAACGGTCAGCGCTGTTTTGCCAGAATAAGAAGACCCGATGGCAAATCCGATGGCAGCAATTTCGTCCTCGGCTTGGTGAACAAGGCCACCTGCTTTTTCAAAGGTCTCGGCCAGCATGTGGGAGACGGAAGTGGCCGGGGTAATTGGGTACATCGAGCAGACTTCGACGCCAGCGGCGAGGGTGCCGAAAGCGAAGGCTTCGTTGCCGTTCATCACGACCAGTTCTTTATTGGTAGGCATGGCCGGTATTTCAAACTGAAAATCGAGGTTCTCGGCAGCCCACTCGTGGCCGGCGTTCAAGAGTTTGACATTGGAATCAATGACGGCCTGCGATTTCTTTTTAAAAATGAAAGCGATTTGGTCTTCTGCCGTTTTCAAATCCCGGCTGTAGATGTAGCTCAACATGCCGAGCACCCACATATTTTTGCCCTTCTTGGGGTCGGGCACGAATTTGAGGCATTCCTCCGCCATCGGGATTTCATACACCACGTATTCCATTTTTTTGAAATCGGCAATGGCTTTGGCATAGCTCTCCCGGATGCTGGGGTCGTCGTGTTGTGCCCATGCGCTTTCGATGAGGATGATGGTACCTGGCTTGAAAGCGTCCTGCTCGATGCGGGAAAAGGGCGCCACTTCGTTGAAAGCGACGACGAGGTCGGCTTCGTCACCGGCATTGGTTACTTCTTTGGAACCGATGCGGATGCGGATGCCGGACGTACTTTGCAGGGTGCGTGGAGGCGGCTCGATGTCGGAGGGGATGATTTCGACGGTCCAGACGCCGTTGCCCATTTTGGCGGAGATGGAGGCGAAGCTTTGACCCGCTTTTTGTGCGCCTTCGCCGGAGTCGCTGACGATTTCGACGATGTGGCGTGGAAGGATTTTTTTGCCCGTTTTGTTGGGTGCGGGCATAGCTAAGGTATCGGTATGATGTTCCATCCTGACAATGTGAAAAGTTGAGGGATAGCGGAATTGGCAAGTTGAGGGTTAATGAATTGGGCAAGGCCCATCGCCTGATTCCCCCAATTTCTCAATTCCGTTATCCCAAAATTTGGCTAAACAGACAAAAGACACATTTCATGTGTCTGTGCTATTTGCGTCTAAAACTTGGGTAAAATTGGAAGTTTTTGAAATCTGTGGAGATGATAGAAATCAGTGGGGATGGTGACTA
>JAHEAS010000059.1 GCA_024642645.1 Saprospirales bacterium
CGTTTATGATTGGCAGGTAGGCTACGGCTTCCATTGCTACAGCCCCACGGGGGTTCAATTATGGACCAGCCCGATGTACCAAGTCCCGGATTTACCGGAAGATTGTGACATAATCCCATTGTCGAACGGCAATTTTGTTTTTCGGGTTAAATACAGCCCCACAGGCGGAGGGGCTGTTTGCATATCATCCACCGGAAACCTGCTCTGGCAAACCAGCCTTGATTTTAACCCAGACACTGGATTTGCGGATGGCGACAATGTTATCCTCGCCGGAAGTTCCTCAACAAATTCGACAAGCATGGCTGTCATAAAAATAGACGCAAATGGCAACGTTATTTTTGAAAAAACATTTGCCCTATTGAATGGCGATGAAGGTTTTGAAGCCGTTAAAAATGAACATGGCGATTATGTTTTCTCTGCCTTCACCTGGGAGTGCTGCTATCACAACGATGCCTCCTATGTTCTTAACCTGCAGCCCAACGGGACTACCAATTGGATGGTTAATGGCCAATGGACTATCAACGATATCAATTGTTCTAGCCATTGCACGAACGGTGACATCTGGATGGGCGGCAATTTCAAAGACCCCAATTCCTCTAACATGAGGAACAACTACCTCATCAGGGTCACTGGGTTACCAACCGTAAACCCTCAGTTGTTGACCGGCAGGGTCGTGCTGGATGAGTCCAGCAATTGCCTAGCAGAACAGAACGAGCCTGGCCTACCACTCCACATCGTCCGGGCGGAAGCTGGCGGAAAAGTAAACTTCGCTGTGTCGAACCCCGACGGCCAGTTTGCTGTCCGACTGCCAAATGCCAACAATGCCAGCATAAAAGTGCTGACGCCCAACTCGCTTTGGCAGCCTTGCCAGCCCAGCTTCAACGCCAACTTTGCCAACGGCGACACCGTGAACCTTGACCTCCCGGTGTCCCAGCTTGCCCAATGCCCGGTGCTTCGGCTGGATGCGGGCACCTCGCAATTGAGGCGCTGCTTTGACAACAAGTACGAAATTTATTGGTGCAACGAAGGCTCCACAGATGCCCTCCAAACCGCCTTGACCGTCCAACTTGACAGCTTTTTCAGCTTTGTTTCCGCCAGTCTACCAGTAACAACACAGACTGGCAACACCTTGACATTTGAACTTGGCGACGTTCCCAAAAACCATTGCGACCACTTGCAGCTGACCATCAATGTATCCTGTACTGCCGCATTGGGTCAGACGCATTGCCTCACGGCAAACATCATGGCCAACAATGGCTGCCCCAGTTTCGAGAATGGGTTGTCAACCTCCATGGACTGTCAGCCCAATATTGGGGCATTTGACCCAAATGACGTTCGGGCATTCGCCAACGACAGCTTGGTGGAAGGTGAAATCCTCGCCGGAACCGACATTGAGTACCAAATCCGGTTTCAGAACACGGGCACCGACACCGCTTTCAACATCTCCATCATTGACAGCCTGTCCAAGTTTTTGGATTTGGGAACGCTGAGGATGGGGACTTCGAGCCATCCTTACACTTGGGAAATCAAGAATGGCAATCTGTTGAAAATTGATTTTGCTGGGATAAATTTGCCAGACAGCACGGTTAACGTGTTGGGCTCGCAAGGCTTTGTGCAGTTTAAGATTTCACAAAACCCGTATTTGTCGAATGGTACAAAAATCTTCAACCAAGCCGCCATTTTCTTCGATTTCAACGAGCCTGTGATTACCAATTTGCATTTGTTGACCATCAAAAATCCGGTTGCTGTAATGGAGACCCATGCGGCTAAATCAGGCATCCAAGTCATGCCAAACCCCGTGACGAATGGCCAGGTAAGGGTTCAGTCCTTGAAATCAGGCGGGTTAATCGAGACATTGTCGATTTACAACACAACCGGCCAATTGTTAAAGACTTTTGAGCCAAATAGTAAATGGCTGGACGTTTCGCTTCCTTGGGCGAATGAAATGTTTTTTTTTGTGGCCAGACTTGAAAATGGTAAAATTGCCACGGCTAAAGTAATAAGGCAATAGTCCGGCACCATTTCCTTCGGGAATATTGACAGCAAACCATGAAAGAAATCACCAACATACTCGCCGCCTACGACCGCCTCGATTTCAGCGAGCGAAAAGCGGCACTGGCCACCGTCGTGCATGTCGCCGGGTCAAGTTACCGCCGGGAAGGCGCCCGGATGCTCATCGTGGACGACGGGCATTGGACAGGGGGCATCAGCGGTGGTTGCCTCGAAGACGATGCCATCCGCAAGGCCAACCTGGCCATTTTTCAGCAAAAACCGAGGGTGGTTCGCTACGACACCACGCAGGACGACCCCTTCCAAATCGGCGTAGGGCTGGGCTGCAAGGGCATCATTGACGTACTGATTGAGCCAGTGGATGCCAATGACCCTTTCAACCCGGTCGAGTTGCTACGCACCATTGCTGACCAACGAGGAGATGCGGCGCTCGGCGTTATCATGGCCTCCGACAGCTCAGAAGTGCCGGTTGGTTTGCGTATTTTGAAAACAAAAAATGAGCTGGTCGTGAACCAAACGCCATTGTCAGATTGGGGTCGACTGACAGTGGAAGTACAGGAAACACTGGTAAATGGCAACTCCCACCAATTGGAAATGACCTGGACGGACGGCCAACCCGTGAAGTTTTTTGTGGAAATGTTGCCGCCACCCATCCACCTTGTGGCCCTCGGCAGCAACTACGATTTGTTGCCACTTCTCGAAATTGGGCGAACGCTCGGCTGGCAACTTACCGTGGTTGGCAACCTTCGGAAAATAGGCAAACCCATCTTCGAACTAGCGACGGTGGTGGCCGAGTTCGAGCAGGTACCCGTACCACCCGACGCCCATACCGCCACTGTGCTCATGTCGCACGATTACAAAACGGACTTCCTCAATTTGAAAAAAATCCTTCCGCACGACCTGCCGTTCATCGGCCTGCTCGGCCCTCGGAAGCGCACCGAGCGAATTCTGGACGAACTTGAAAACGAGGGCATCCACCTCTCCCCTGCTCAGCTGGATAGCCTGCACGGCCCTGCCGGATTGGACATCGGGGCGACAACCCCTGAGGCTATCGCCCTGAGCATCGCCGCTGAAATCCAGTCGGTTTTTGGGCGGCGGAAAGGCGGCCCGCTGCGGCAGCGCACGGGCCCCATTTATGACCGCAAAACCGTCACGGAAAATGCCTGAGCGGGCAACCAATTTGGCCATTATCGTGCTGGCAGCGGGCGCTTCCACGAGGCTGGGGCAGCCGAAGCAGTTGCTACTTCTGGAAGGAAAAACCTTGCTGGCGCAAATCTGTGAGTCAGCACTTTCCATTGAAAACCAGCAAGTTTTAGTGGTATTGGGCGCACATTGCGAAGCGATAAAAACAGCCATCGAACACCTTCCAATCGAAATAATTTTCAACGAAAAATGGAGCGAAGGCATGGGCAGTAGCATCGCCTGCGGCATGACTCATTTACCCAAAAACACCGACGCCGTGCTGCTCCTGCTTTGCGACCAGCCGTTTGTGACGCCTGTTTTGTTGGAAAAAATATTGGGGAAATGGCTCGCTTCCGACTGCCTCATCGCCGCCTCAGCTTATGGCGGCAGCTTTGGCCCACCTGCCATTTTTGACCATAAACTGTTCCCCGAACTCAGCAACTTGCACGGACAACAGGGCGCAAAAAAAATAATGGAAAAATATCGGGCCCAGCTTGAATTGGTTGACTTTCACGAAGGGGAAAAAGACATTGATACGCCAGCCGACTTGCCCCTCCTTAAAACCCAAAACCCAAAACCTTAAACCGCTGTGTATCTTTGCCGCCGATGAATATTTTAGTTCAAATAATGCACCTGCTCCGCAAGGAAATCACCCTGGAATGGCGGCAGAAATACGCTTTGAGCGGCATCCTGCTCTACGTGCTGAGCACGGTTTTCATCGTGTACATCTCCTTTCAGAATATCGGCCCACAGGTTTGGAACGTGCTATTTTGGGTCATCATGCTCTTCGCCTCGGTGAATGCGGTAATGAAAAGTTTCGTGCAGGAGAGCGGTTATAGGCAACTTTACTACTTCCAGTTGCTGCACCCGATAGCCATTTTGCTGTCAAAAATGATTTACAACTCGTTGCTGCTACTGCTGCTGGGCGGGCTGACTTTTGTAGCTTTGGCCTTTATTGCTGGCAATCCCGTGCAAGACGCAGGCATTTTCGCCCTGACCTTATTCCTTGGCAGCACAGGGTTTTCGATTACGTTCACCTTCGTGTCGGCCATTGCCGCCAAGGCAGACAACAGCAGCACGCTGATGGCCATCCTCAGTTTTCCGGTGGTCATCCCGATTTTGTTGCTGCTGGTCAACCTCTCGGCACACAGCATTGGCATCCTCGGCAGCACAGATATTGGCGACAAAACCATGCTGCTTGGCGCCGTGGACTTAATTTTGGTGTCAATGGGGCTGGTGCTTTTCCCGTTCCTTTGGCGAGACTGAGAGTTATTGTTGAATTGCTGAATTGTTTTATTGTTATTCCTTCATGACGACAACTTCTGCACTCAACAATTCAACAATATAACAATACAACAATCAATGAAATACTGGTGGAAAATCCTCGGCGTACTCATCCTGCTCTACACGTTTTTCATGGGGCTGCTAACGCCACTGAAAACGGGCATTTCAGAAGCCAGCCCGTTGAGCCTCCATGCAGGCCGGAGCGAGACGGTAACCGTGGTAGGCTACAACTCCTTTTTTACGAAGGAAAAAGAAAAACTGCGGGCCTGGCTGAAGCTGCCAAATGGCAAGGCACTGGCTGCAAAGCGCATTGACGTGGTGGACGACCGAGTGGCCAAACTCACCTTCGATATCCCAAGTTTTCTGCCCGTTGACACAAAAGTGAAAGACTTTACCCTGCTGATTGACAGCCCAGTGGACGGGGCGAGTGTGCTGCCCGGCGGCATTGCAGTGACGCAGGATACGGTGAACCTGGCCCTAGGCGATGCACTTTGGCCAAATGCCGAGATTTCTCAACTCCATGAAAAAGAGGCGATTACGTTCCCTTTCCGCAATATTCTAGGGGAAACTATTCGCAATACCTACTACCATGTACCGCTTTGGATGTCCATGTTCATCATCCTGACGGGAGGCATGGTATTCAGTGTTATTTACCTCATGAAAAATGACGCCGATGCCGACCGTAAGGCAATGGCGCTGTCCAACGTGGGGCTGCTGCTAGGTATACTTGGCATAATCACCGGGGCAATTTGGGCGAGGTACACTTGGGGCAAATTCTGGAGTTGGGACGTGAAACAAAACATGACGGCCATCGCACTGCTGATTTATGGCGCTTACTTCGTGCTGCGGGCCTCGTTCGAAGACCCAGAGAAAAAGGCCCGGGTTGGGGCGGTGTTCAACATTTTCGCCTACGCCAGCTTGGTGCCGCTACTCTACATCATCCCAAAACTCACGGACAGCCTGCACCCTGGCGCTGGCGGCAATATTGCTTTCGGCAGCCAAGACCTGGACAGCACCATGCGAATGGTGTTCTACCCGGCCATCATCGGTTGGGCGCTCATCGGGCTTTGGGTAGCTGAAATCATCCTGCGCACCGCGAGGTTGAAGGATAGGTTAATGGAGGTATGAGGTATGAGATATGGTGAGCATACCTCCATACCTCATACCTTCCTACCTTTTTCCTTGTCTGTCCAGAAAATTTCATAGACCTTAGCGCCCGTTTATAGGACAGGATAAAAAGTTAAATATCAAAACCATGTTGATAGCTTCAAAAAAAGCGCTTTCTACTTGCTTGTTGCTTATTCTCCCCCTCACGTTTTTATTAGCACAACAAGACACGGACTTTATGCGCAGCATGGGGAAAATGTATGTAGTAGTGGCCGTGATTGCCGCTATTTTCCTTGGGATTGTTATTTATCTGATTCGCCTGGACCGCAAGCTCACCAAATTGGAGGACCAAATTAAAAATCATGGCTAAACAAATTCAAGTACCAAATTTCTACACAACTGTAGAAAACTTTTTCGAAAAAGCAGCACCATACACGGGTCTCGATGCAGGCTTGTTGGCCCAAATCAGGGTCTGCAACTCCATCTACGCTATCCAGTTTCCAGTCGAAATCCAAAACAAAGTGACTGGCAAAATGGAGGTAAAAGTAATCGAGGCGTACCGGGTGCAGCACAGTCACCACCGCTTGCCAACCAAGGGCGGTATTCGCTACTCCAACAATGTTGACCAGCACGAAGTAATGGCGCTGGCAACGTTGATGTCTTACAAATGCGCCATTGTTCACGTGCCATTTGGAGGTGCAAAAGGCGGTGTAAAAATCAATCCAAGGGATTACACCGAAGAGGAATTGGAGCGCATCACCCGCCGTTACACCTACGAGCTGGTGCGCCGCAATTTCATCGGCCCATCCATTGACGTACCTGCCCCCGATTACGGAACTGGCGGTCGTGAAATGGCCTGGATTTATGACACTTACCGTACCCTCAAGGAAAATGAAATTGACGCCGCTGGTTGTGTAACTGGTAAGCCCGTTGCAGTTTATGGCATTCAGGGCCGCACCGAAGCCACAGGTCGAGGTGTTTATTATGGCCTTCGGGAGGCTTGTGCAGATGAGCATGACATGAAAAAAGTGGGCTTAACCACTGGCATGGCCGGCAAAACGATGATCATCCAAGGCATGGGTAATGTGGGTTCCTTCACCGGAACCATTTCACAGGAAGAAGGTGACGTGAAAGTGGTAGGCGTCGGCGAGTACGATGGCGCTATCTATCTGAAAAGCGGTATCAATATTGAAAAACTGCTGAAAGTACGGGATGAAACTGGCTCCATCACAAATTATCCAGGCGCAACGGTTTATTCAAAGGAAGACCGTAACAAGATTCTCGAAATGCCTTGCGACATCCTCGTTCCAGCAGCATTAGAAAACCAAATCACTACGGATAACGCCAACAAAATAAAAGCAAAAATCATTGGCGAAGCGGCCAACGGCCCTATCAGCTCATCGGCTGAAGAGGTGTTGCTAAAAAAAGGCATCCTCATCGTGCCCGATGTTTACTTGAACGCCGGCGGTGTGACCGTATCTTACTTCGAGTGGCTGAAAAACCTTTCTCACATGCGTTTTGGACGGATGGAAAAGCGTTTCAATCAGACGTCACAAGAGCGATTACTGCACGCTATGGAAGACCTCACTGGTCGGAAAATAGACCCAGAATTGCTTCGCAAAGTGGCGCGTGGTGCCGATGAGGTGGACCTCGTTCGTTCTGGCTTGGAGGAGACAATGAGCCGCTCCTATGGCTTCATACACGAGTTCCAGAAGAAACACAATATTGATATGCGTACAGCTGCGTTCGCATATGCCATCAAGTTGATAGGCGACGATTACCAGAACCTGGGCATCTTCCCATAGTGGTGCTCGAAATTGGGTAATGGTTTTGGGAATTGGGTATTTTAAATAATACCTAATTCCCAATTCCTACTACCCTACTTCTTGTTGAAAATCGTAAGTGCTGCAATTACCAGCGCAATGCCCGCCCCAAGGTAGAACACATCCATCCCACCGGTCCAGTTTACGACCTTGCCTAGAAATACCACCGCCAAAATCATTACCACTACTTCCAATAGTTTTTTCTTGAGGTCTGTTAAGTCTCGGATAGTTAGCCATTCAGGCATCTCAATGTCAGGGTCAATGAACAGGTCGTAAAGCCCGAGCGCAATCAAGTAAAGTGCTACGGCAAGTAGAAAAAGGTCGGCTGTTTCCAGAAAACCAAGCATTGAAAGCTTCGTGTCCAACTCACCATTGGCAATCCCTATCACTATTTTCACAATCTTGTAGCCTCCAGTACCCATGAGCGCAACGCTTGATACCAACAGGCCAAGCACGGGTACAATGACGAGGTAGCGGCTGTTGGAAAGGAGTTTTTTTAGCATGAAAAATATTTTTTTGCGGCTTGCAAGGTAGGGTTTTTGGAAAAAGAATCGTCTTTGATTAAACGGCACTGACCAAAAAGTGTCTATGACTTCAACAGAAAAATCAGCTGCTATGTAATCAAGATTACTCGACAGTTTTTACCGATGCGCATCGTAATACTGCTCCAAATTGAAGCATCATTTTTAACAAAAAAAATCTACTGAAATGAAGATGTCCAAATTGATTTTTAGTTCCGCCCTGATGATGGGCGTTGTTTTCACCAACTGCACAAAAGACGAATCAACCGACAACCAGGCAGCCACCCAACAGATGGTTGCGGCGAGCGAAGATAATTCCACCGCTGAAGACCTCTACCAAAATGTGGACGATCAGGTGGACGTAATTGTCGAAGCCCGTGGCGGTGGCGGTTCCGACTGCCCCACCGTGACGGTTGACCCTAGCTGGGATGCATTCCCCCGCACCGTTACCATCGACTTCGGCACGGATGGTTGCACCGGCCCAGATGGGCGCATCCGCAAAGGCCAAATTGTCGTAGTCCAAACGGCTGAATGGTGGGTCCCGGCTGCCGAGCGTACTACCACTTTTTTGGATTTCTCTGTTGATGGTGCACAGCTTGAAGGCACGGCCACCCTAGTAAACCAGGGCTACGATGCCAATGGCAACATCACCCTCACCCGGACGGTGGCCAATGCCAAAATTACTTTTCCGAACGATGACGTGACCACTTGGGAGTCGCAGCAGCAGCTCACTCAAATTGAAGGCGGAGGTACACCACTGATTTTACTCGATAACGTCTTTGAATTTACTTCCAACTCCAGCGGCATCAACCGGAACGGCGAAGCATTCACGGTCGAGACCATCGAACCACTGGTGAAGTCAAAACTCTGCCCTTGGATTGTTTCGGGCATCATCCAGTTGGACGTGGCAGGAAAGACCCTCAAGCTAAATTACGGAACGGGCAATTGTGACAAGTTTGGTACTTTGACCCTTCCAAATGGCGCTGAAATGATTATCGAAATACGCCGTACATGGTAGCATGCGAATAATTTCGTTTTAGCATTTACAAAAAAAAAAGCGTGGTCGGTTTTGGCCACGCTTTTTTTCATTCGCAAAATCGTCCTATCCTTTCGCCTTCGACCAGGCATCCCGCAGCGTCACCGTGCGGTTGATGACTAATTTTTCAGACGTCGAGTCGGTGTCCACAGTGAAATAGCCAAGACGCAGGAATTGGTATTTGTCGCCGTGTTTTGCCGACGCCAGGCTCGGCTCCAACATGGCTTTTGTCACCACTTTCAACGAATCAGGATTAATGAGTTCGAGGAAGTCCCGCTCGTCGTTGGCGGGGTCTTCGACCGTAAAAAGGCGGTCGTACAACCGCACTTCAGCAGGAATGGCGTGCGGTGCGCTCACCCAGTGGATGGTCGTTTTCGGCTTGAGGCCACTGGTATCGCTGCCACTTCTGGATTCGGGAAAATAGGTGCAGCGCAGTTCTGTGGGCTTGCCGTCTGCATCCTTCACCACCTCGTCGCATTGGATGATGTAGGCGCTTTTTAATCTGGCCAACGTACCGGGTGAGAGGCGGAAAAATTTCGGTGGCGGGTTTTCCATGAAATCATCCTGCTCAATCCAAAGTTCCCGACCAAACGGCATTTGGCGGGTGCCGCCGTTCGGGTCTTCGGGGTTGTTTTCCGTTTCGAGGAACTCCGTTTTTCCTTCTGGATAATTCGTAATGACCACTTTCAGCGGATCGAGCACGGCCATTGCCCGCAGGGCGATTTTGTTCAAATCCTCCCGCACGAAGAATTCCATCAAGCTCAGGTCCACGAGATTTTCCCGCTTCGCAATGCCGATGCGCTTAGCCCATTCCCGGATGGCCATCGCTGTATAACCCCTGCGCCGCATGGCGGAGATGGTGGGCATACGGGGGTCATCCCAGCCGTTTACATGGCCTTCGTTCACCAGTTTCAGCAGTTTTCTTTTTGAAACCACGGTGTAGCTCAGGTTGCGCCGTGCGAATTCGTATTGCTTGGAAGGAAAAATGCCCAAATGGTCGATGCACCAGTCGTACAACTCCCGGTGCGGCACGAACTCCAGCGTACAAATCGAGTGTGTAATATGCTCGATGCTGTCGCTCTGGCCGTGCGCCATGTCGTACATCGGGTAGATGCACCAGTCGTCGCCGGTGCGGTGGTGATGTGCGAACTTGATGCGGTACAGCAACGGGTCACGCATTATCATATTCGGGGAGGCCATGTCGCCCTTTGCCCGCAGGGTTTTGCTGCCTTCAGCAAATTCGCCTTTCCGCATCCGCTCGAACAGGTCAAGGTTTTCTGCCACACTGCGGTCACGGTACGGGCTGGGTTTCCCTACCTCCGTCGGAGTGCCTTTCAGCGCAGCAATTTCCTCGGCACTGCTGTCGTCCACGTAAGCATAACCCTTTTTGATGAGGTCCACTGCAAACTCGTACAGCTTCGGAAAGTAGTCAGAGGTATAGAAAATATCGGCAGGCTCGAAACCAAGCCAGCGCACATCGTTGATGATAC
>JAHEAS010000684.1 GCA_024642645.1 Saprospirales bacterium
GGTATCACCACTCCAGGCACGTGGACAGCTGCTCCAAACAATCCCGGAACAGCTACCATCATTTCTCCATCTTCACCATTATCCACCATTAACGGGTTCAGTCAGCCCGGCCTTTATTATTTCTTGTGGACCAACAATGGGGTCAGCGATACCGCCATGGTGACCGTTAATGGGTTACCTGCTGCAAATGCAGGTAGTGACCAGACCATCTGCACTGGTGCTGCTACTACCCTGACTGCAACTGGTGGTGTTTCTTATGCTTGGGACAATGGATTGGGTGCTGGGGCAACTAAAAACGTTACTCCTGTCAGTGCAACGACCTACACGGTCACCGTGACCAATGCAAAAGGTTGCACGTTGACCGACAATGTTACCATTGCGATTGGGCCGTGTCCCGAAGTTTGCAACAATGGGATTGACGATGACTGGGATGGGCTGACAGATTGCAATGACACGGATTGCAACCGGATAACTTTGGCCGCTCCCGTCGTCAGTAATTGTATTAACCACCCCTTGCAAGATGTGGCCACGGTCAGTGTCAGTGTTTCCTGGATAAATGCACCGGCCAACGATATTATCGAAGTAAAAATTTACGGACAAACAGAATGGATAAACGTGGCAGGTGGTGCGGGTTCTCCGCAAACGGTCACTTTTACCGTACCTGCCAATGGCTCAACAGGTAACATCATGACCGCTGCCTGGCGCACGACCACTACCTTGTGTTCGGCATCAACAACTTTCAATGTGCCTGCTTCCTGTTCCAACAACCAGATTTCCTGTAATATCCTCTACCTCTGCGGGGAGGACAAACCCATGGATGGTGATGGCTGGGACCACGGTTTTATTCAATATTTGGACGAGGTCAACGGCACCAACACCGTGACTCCTATTTTGGTAAAACCAGATGGCAGCGGCTTCGGGACGTATGACCCCAATAATCCGGCAACGTTTGTGACCGTCAATCTGAGCGATTACAACATGGTAGTGGTATCGGCCACCACAGAGGCCCATATTTCGACCGATTTGGTCAATGCGTTGAAAGATTTTCCCGGCGCTGTTATGAATAGCAACTATCAGATAATCAATGACTTAGGGATGTCGGCCAGCGAAGGGTCTTACCAGTTTCAGAGTGGTTTGTACATCGACAATACCACCTCGAAAGCCATTTACAATTTCAATAATGACATCGCTCCTTCCAATGACAAGGTGTTCACCCGGGGCAATTATACAAGTGCAGCTAATGCCTATCTGTGGACCAACGCTGGCGAGCAGGTTGCTGGGATAAATGGTGCTTATTTCGTGTATGACAATAATGACGTGCTTCCTGGTGTGGCAGCTGACCATGGCCGTCGGGTCTATCTCGGCTACCACATGAACGGTCTCTATGCCAATGCTCAAAATGGCGGGGCGCTTCCAGTACCGGTCGAAAGCTGGTTCTTACCGGCCACCCACCTAACACTGGATGGCAAGCTCTATTTTGACCAGGCCATTCTTGCCGCTGCTGCCGGTTGTGGGGTCGAAATTTGTGACAATAACTTTGATGACGATGGCGATGGCCTCATTGATTGCTTGGACAGCGATTGCGAACCTATCCCGAATGCTGGGTCCAATGTCAATATTTGCGTAGGTTCAAGCCATGTGCTATCAGCAAGTGCAAGTGGTGGTACCTCACCATACACCTACAATTGGAATAATGGGCTTGGAAGTGGGCAAAGCCATACCGTTACGCCCTTGATAGCTACAACCTACCAAGTTACCATTACCACTTCGACTGGTTGTTCTGCCATAGATACCGTAACGGTCACGCCGACCCAGTGCCCAGAAAACTGCACCGACGGCGTAGATAATGACGGGGATGGCTTTGTGGATTGCATCGATCCGGATTGTATAACAGTTGCAGCACCGCATTTGACTGGCGATGTGTATCAAACCTGCCCCGGTATTGTGTTCCAGGAGCAGCCTATTTTCAACGACGACAACCTGCAAAACCCGGTTTACAGCATCTTCTCTCCTCCAAGTAAAGGGACGGTTTCTATCAATTACCAAGGAGTTTTCACCTACACGCCTTTCAATTCACTTTGTGGGGTGGATAGCTTTAAGTATCAGGTTTGCAATGCCATCGCTGGCTGCTGCGACCAAGCAACGGTGATTCTAAACATAGGCGACAATAATCCGCCTGTACTGCAAAATCTACCTGCGGATATTACTATAAACTGTGGGGAACCTATACCTGTTGCCCCTATCATATTTGGGGTGGACGATTGCCCCGGTATCTATGTTTCATTTAACGAAGTAAACAATCAAGTCAACGCTGGCTCTTGTCAGACTTATACGATTGTTCGGACTTGGACGGCAACGGACCAATGCGGTAACTCCGCCAGTGGTACGCAAACTATCACTATTGAAGATGTCGAAGCACCAGAAGTATTCAGGGTTTATACCCTTGCCAATGACAAAAGATTGGTGGCTGGAGTGACTTCAAAGGCAAAAACAAGTTGGCGGCATGTCAAGTTTCCAATCAGCTTTAGTTCAGCGCCAATTGTCTTCTCACAGGTAATTTCGAACAATTCGACGGAGGCTGTTATTACCCGTCATAGGAATATTAGTACAGAAGGATTTGACCTTAGAATCCGGGAAGAAGAGGCTGGTGATGGAATTCATGCCAACGAACAAGTAGCTTGGATGGCTATGGAATCTGGCAACGTGGCAGATGCGAGCAAACTTCAATCTGGTCTGCTCACCAACGTCAACAATACGATGAAAACGTTGAATTATACAACGCCGTTTATCAATCAGCCAGCCATTATTGCCTCA
>JAHEAS010000685.1 GCA_024642645.1 Saprospirales bacterium
ACTGGTAATTGCCAAGTAATAAAACCCTTCCCCACCAACCAAACCCAAAGGTTTGCGGAGCCATCCCGGCTTCGCAAGCCTTTTTTCTTTTTGGGGGGCTGCACATCCCATGCCGTAACGGGCATTTGTAAGACAGCAGCGCCTTGCAAACTGATGCGCACCCTACCCCGCCCTATTGAACAATATCCCCCCTTGCACATTTACCTAAGTATAACTACCCGCCAAATCCTGCATCGTTTTACCTAAAATCAACTTCAAATAATAAAAATAAGCACCACTTCATGATTGACTTTTCGAATATTATTGCTGTTTACGGCCCCAAATTGGTACTGGCCATTTTTATCCTCCTAGTGGGTACATTTGCCATCAACTTGCTCATCAAGGCCGCAAAAAAAGGGATGGAACGCTCCGACGTGGACCCTAACCTGCGCCCTTTTTTATACACACTGATTCGGGTACTATTGCGGATTTTGTTGGTATTGGCCGTATTGGGCACCATGGGCGTCCAGATGACCTCCTTTATCGCCATCATCGGCTCGGCGGGCTTGGCCATTGGCCTGGCACTGAGCGGCACCTTGCAGAATTTTGCCGGTGGCGTGATTATCCTCTTGTTCAAACCCTTCAAGGTGGGGCATGTCATAAAGGCACAGGGGTTTTTGGGAACGGTAAAGGAAATCCAAATCTTCAATACCCTGGTTTTGACCAACGACAACCACGAGGTCATCATCCCCAACGGGGGGCTTTCCACCAATACGGTTGAGAATTTCTCCGCTCAGGAAAGACGAAGGATAATCTGGACTTTCGGCATCGGCTACGGCGACAGCGTACAAAAGGCAAGAGAAGTACTCACCGATGTACTGGCCACGGAAGAACTCATCATTGCCGATGAGCCCCCGTTCATCCAGGTAGCCGAGTTGGGCGACAGCTCCGTGAACCTGACCGTTCGGGTTTGGGTAAAACAGGAAGACTACTGGCCCGTCCATTTCAACATCAATGAAAAAGTTTACGAGGCATTCAACGAGCATGGCCTGAACATCCCGTTCCCGCAGATGGACGTGCATTTGCACAAGAATTGATTTTAAGGAAATATTGTCTTCTGTTCTAAACTATCGTTAAAAGGTTTTAGCAACCCACCGGGGTTGGTGCATTAAATTGTCAAGCGAACTAAATTAGCTGGCGAGAATTAACAATCAATTTCAAACCAATCCATTATTGCCATGAAGACACTTATTTTCACCTTTTTAATGGCCTCTTTTTTCGGTTGCGAAAAGCAAAACCAAACGGATGCTGCCGCTGCTAACGGAAAAATCAAGGTGTACGTCTGCACCCGTGGCTGTTACCAATACTTATTGGAAACCAACGGCGAGGTCTATTTCCCCGATTTTGTGCCGGAGGACTTGAAGAAGGACGGCCAGTTGGTCACCTACACTGGCGAAGTGACGGATAGCACCACCACCGTCCTCAAGCCCGCCCCCAACGATGTGCCGATACCAGATTTTGAGGCAAAGAATATCCATATCATCAGCATGGAAGCAAGGTAGTGACAGCCCGTTTCCAAATGGCATAAAACAAGAACTGCCACCCGTGTGGGTAGCAGTTCTGTTTATTCGAATAAAGCCTAGCACATAATTTGGGGTATGTCCCCCCTAAAAAAACAGGATATAGGTCATAGCCTTCCCACCATCAATTGCTGCGCAACTGCCCGGCGGCCAGGGATGTCAATCCAAAGCACATAATGCCCTTCCTTCACGTCCCGGATGTCCATCTGGTAGTATTTGCTGTACACCTCATTCAGCTCAAACTGCTTGACCACCAAGCCAAGGTCGTTGAAGAGGGTCATTTTCACGTCCTTTTTGCCGACGATTTTTTCCAGGTTGACCTTGACAAAGCTGTTGGCAGGGTTTGGAAAGAGGGTGAAATTAATCAGGTCTGGGAAGTTGACGATACTCACCTCCGAGTAAACAATGCTGCCATCCTTCATTTCCATCCGGAGGCGATAGTAGTTGTCGCCCGTCGAAGGTGCAAGGTCATAGGCTTCATACACCTGGAGGTTGTCATTGTCCTCCGCTACTTGGTGGTCAATGGTTTCAAAATGCTGGTTGTCTAGCGAGCGCTCCAGCACGTAATTTGCCACTAAGTTGCCCCGATTATGGGCCCAAAGCAGTGAAGTGAATTCCTCCTGTTTGATGGCCTGGAAGCTGAGCTTCTCCCCTTGCGAGCCTTCCATACTCATGCTGAGGTCAACCGTTTGGATTTTCTCGCAAGCCACAGGGAGGTTGCTGCCTGGGTTATTGTAGTATTTCGCCTTAACAAGGTAAGCTCCTGGCGGAACCTGTATAGCTACCATGGGAGAAGCGCAATCCCCTAAGCAGCTATAGACCACCGACCAATCAGCCAAGTTGAATATTTGCACAGAAGCCAAAGGAGCACCATCAATTCCGCTGACAGAGATAGCACCATTGCCCCCTGAAATACTGATGTTGCTGCAATCAGGGCCACTTCCACCACAGCTTGGGGAAAGACCCAGCGAAATGATATTTGACTCAATAAATTTCGAACAATCCCCACGGCGCACACAACGCAAGAAGCAAGTCTGTTGCGTCACGCTACCAGGGCTGTAGGTAAGCTGGTTTGCACCGGGAATCATTGTCCAGTGCGGGTCTTGTCCGGCGGCAATCTCGGCAGTCGTAGTGGTCGGTGGCAGGCAGGACGTAGTGCTTTTTAGCCATACGATTTCAAGTGGCCCAGTTCCACCAATCGGGTCAACACAGCTGATAATGATAGGTGCCGGGCCAGAGTTTGGACAGTATTG
>JAHEAS010000060.1:0-3172 GCA_024642645.1 Saprospirales bacterium
TGTCATTCTCCCTGACCACTAGTCCAATATAGGTCTTTCCATTAAATGGGGCTTTTGTCACTTGAAAAGCGCCGAGCCCTTCCTTCGGATGTACGTCAGGTGGTGTTTCTCCGGGAAATCCACAATCGTACCAGCCATCAGGCAGCCTGTTGCCATTGCCGCCTTCGCCGGGTACTCCCTCAAACGATGGGTTGATTAATCTTATGGGCTCTTCCTGACCCGAAAGGCCATTGGAAAGGAATAAAAAAGCGAAAAGTAATAGGGAAATCGAACCTCTCATTGTTCGTTTATTTTTTTTGCTAAAAGTTCAAAAGTTTCTAACGTGGTATCGGGTGTATTAGTTTGTCGTGATAGTTAGGAATGTTTTAAAAACAGTTATTACACACAAAAGCTGCTTGTAAAAGGTGGAAAACTTTCAAAATGTTCGAGATTGTTTAGAATTGGGCCAGCCGAACGAAGGTTAAGACTGGCCCAAAACTCTTATTTAAATGCATTCAGTCCGGTGATATCCATGCCTGTGATGAGGAGGTGGATGTCATGGGTTCCCTCATAGGTTAGCACCGTTTCAAGGTTCATCATGTGGCGCATGATGGGGTACTCGTTGGTGATGCCCATTCCTCCTAAGATTTGACGAGCCTCCCTTGCCACGGTTAATGCCATCATTACGTTGTTCCGTTTGGCCATTGAAACTTGTGCAGCAGTAGCTTTGCCTGCATTGGCCAGTGTGCCCAATCGCCATGCAAGCAATTGAGCCTTGGTGATTTCGGTGATCATTTCTGCCAATTTCTTTTGTGTGAGCTGAAACCCACCAATTGGTCGGTCAAACTGGATGCGTTCTTGTGAGTAGCGCAATGCTGTGTCGTAGCAATCAAGTGCCGCTCCGATAACGCCCCAAGCGATGCCGTAACGGGCTTTAGATAGGCAACCGAGCGGGCCTTTCATTCCTTGCACGTTGGGAAGCACGTTTTTCTTCGGTACCCGAACGTCTTCGAAAATCAACTCACCCGTGATGGATGCACGCAGCGACCATTTGCCATGGATTTCAGGAGCAGAGAAGCCCTTCATGCCTTTTTCTACGATCAAGCCCCGAACTACGCCTTGCTCGTCCCTTGCCCAAACAACAGCAATGTCTGCTACAGGGGAGTTGGTGATCCACATTTTGGCACCATTAAGAATATAGGCGTCTCCATCGTCCTTGATATTGGTAAGCATGCCTGCTGGGTTGGAGCCGGCATCGGGTTCAGTTAGGCCAAAGCAACCGATGTACTCGCCACTGGCCAATTTGGGTAGGTAATGGCGGCGCTGCTCTTCCGAGCCGTATTTGTAAATCGGGTACATCACCAGCGAACCCTGCACACTGGCCATGGAACGAACACCAGAGTCGCCCCGCTCCAGTTCTTGCATGATAATGCCGTAGGCGATTTCGTCCATCCCGCCACAGCCGTACTCGGCAGGCAGGCTTGGGCCGAATGCGCCAATTTCTGCTAGGCCCTTGAAAAGGTGGTGCGGACATTTTGACTTGTCTGCGTATTCTTCGATAATGGGGGATACTTCCGCTTTTACCCATGCCCGCACGGCTTCACGTGCTAACAAGTGCTCCTCGCTAAGGAGTTCGTCCACACCGTAATAATCGTGGTATTGGTAGCGGTCTTCTTTTGCTTTCTTAGCAAATGTGGTGGTGCCGTTGTTTTCGTTGTGCATATATAATAAGGTATAAAAGCCGGGAGGTGAGAAAACGGTTTATCATTCTGCCATTCGCCACCATCCGGTACAGGTTAGGTTATTGATTTTCGGCGCAAAAATACGCATTTGACCTCACAGTTTCCACCCAGCGAATTGTTATGCGCTCAGAATGGATGCATTCTTTTCCTAATTTTACGCTTATTTTTTAGGTCTAAACAAAAAAGCGAGAATCAATGGCAATGATTGCACTGGAGGGGATGCATTTTTATGCTTACCATGGTTTTTACGAAGAGGAGCAAGCAATAGGCAACGATTATGTCGTGGATGTCTATATTGAAACAGTTTTCACCAGGGCAGCGGTGGACGACGACCTTTACCAAACCATCAATTATGAGACTGTTTACCTGATTTGCGAGGCTGTCATGCGAAAAAAATCGAAGCTATTGGAGGCAGTTGCCAATCTTATTGCACTTGATATTAAGCACCAATTCAGGAATATTAAGGAATTGAAAGTAAGGGTGAAAAAACTCAACCCGCCCCTTGGAGGGAGAGTTGACGCAGCCTTTGTAGAAGTCAATGGGGAATACACGAAAAAATGCGCCCGATGTGACAAACCCCTTCTTTGTTATGGCGACAAGACTTGTTGGTGCATGGAAACAAAGCTTTTTCAGAAAACGTTGGAGCAATTAAAAGGCACCTACGGTGACCGCTGCCTTTGTCAAGATTGCTTGGAGTTCTATGCCAATTGAGGTCGAGCCTAATTCAATAATAACATTTCAATAAGTTACCTCCCGCCGGGTCTTTCGTTTAAACCTTGTATCAATATTTTTCACTCAAATTAGAAACGATGATTAAGAAAGTTTTGCTCCTATTGTTTTGTTTTCAACTGGTCTCATGCGACCCTGCTGCTCTCCAACGAACTTTGGATGCGCTTGGAAGTTCAGAACTCAGCACTTCTGAAGTCTCCTCGGGACTAAAGCAAGCCCTTGAAATTGGAATCGGAAAAGGGTCTGAGGCGCTTTCCAAAAAGGATGGTTATTTCAAGAGTGCCTATAAAATACTGCTGCCACCTGAAGCCCAAAAGGTGGCGGATAAGCTCCGAAACGTACCGGGGTTCAGCAACGTAGAGAATCAGATTTTGGAAAAAATAAACCGAGGCGCAGAGGATGCAGCCAAAAAGGCGAAACCGATTTTTGTGGATGCCATCCGACAGATGACGTTTTCGGATGCCATGAATATCTTGATGGGTGAGCGAAATGCGGCAACGAGCTACCTGAACCGAACCACTTCGGACAATCTTTACACAGCATTTAACCCAGTTATAGTGCAGTCATTGGACAAGTTTGACGCGAGGAAGTACTGGAGCGATGCTGTAAATGCTTACAATAAAATTCCGTTTGTGGATAAAGCCAATCCAGATTTGGATGACTATGTGACCAAACAGGCGCTGAATGGTTTGTTCAGTATGGTTGAAAACGAAGAACTGAAC
>JAHEAS010000060.1:3182-10417 GCA_024642645.1 Saprospirales bacterium
AAAAGGTTTTTGCGAAGCAGGACAAAAAATAGATTTTCAGTTCGACAGGTGGCAGTTTGAAGGCGAAATGAATCCCCTGAGCTCAGTCTGCCAACTGTCGAACTGAAAACAATTTTACTCAGCAGCTCTTTTTTCTTCCAACTTCTTCTTGTCGTACTCACGCATCCCTTCCTTCAACTCCTCTTCCACTGAGTTTCGGGCATTGTTGAACTCCTTAATGCCCTTGCCCACACCTCGCATTAGCTCGGGTATTTTCTTGCCTCCGAACAAAAGCAGAACTACGCCCAAAATGATGAGCAACTCCGTCATGTTCAGGTTTTGGATGAACAGAAAAGTATTTGTCATGTCAAATTTTTTTTGAATTGTGGTTTCGAACCTTGCTCGAAGGTTGGCAACGTTTCCCTAAAACACGCAATTCGGTTATCAAGCAATTCCAAATCAAGACAAAAGTAAGATATTTCAACATCACAGGTTGCATTCGTCAGGAAATAGATTGAAGTGGACTGCTTATGAACCAATGTTCCTTTTAGGCATAACGATTATGTAGCTCATTCTACATTGTTTCCCCTCTAGAAAATGAATGGGATTGGAAAATATGGCGAGTGGGCTTATAAAAGCCCGGTAAGTGAGCCTATCTTTCAAAATTTACTGAAAATTAAATAATTTTATTAATTTCGTTATTTGTCTGATTATTAATGATTTATGAAATAGTATTAAATGCAAATGTAGTTATTTTCAAAAAAAATTAAGTTTGTTTAAGTATTTTGTTGAATTTATTAAACGATAAGACTATCTTTGTGACGAAATTAATAACAACCTAACTTAAATAATGAATATCATGTCAAAATTCGAGTTCAACAACAGGTTTTTCGAGCTATCCCCAGTACTGAACGCCTTTGCCTATAGCTTGACTCAGAATATGGACGACGCTAAAGACTTGTACCAAGAGACAGCATTCCGGGCAATGTCGAATCGTGAAAAGTTTATGCCCGGAACCAATTTCAAGGCTTGGGCATTTACGATAATGAAGAACATTTTCATTAACAATTACCGCAAGAAAGTCAAGGCAAACACCATTTTTGACAATACTGATAATTTGTACTACCTAAATTCAGGAGGTAGGTTGGAAGAAAATGGTGGTGATACCAATATATTGATAAAGGAGTTAAAGGATTTGATAGAGAACTTGGATGAAAGTATCAAATTGCCATTCTTGATGCACTACCAGGGTTATAAGTACCAAGAAATAGCTGACCACTTCAAGTTGCCACTCGGAACTATTAAGAGTCGCATCTTCTTTGCAAGGCGAGAGCTGAAAGAGCAGATTAGAAGGCGTTATCACCATGTTGACGAGATGCTGGCAAGAGCATAGATTCTCGTTCAGGTTGGAGAGGTAGACGAAACAAGTCGCCAAATGCGTTTATGACGTATGCGGCGATTTTTTTTTGTCTAGAATGAAGTTTTGCTAAATATTACGCTAGCTTTTTCTTCCTAGCGTCGATTAATTCAAAAAAAAATTCAAAAAAAATCAAGAAAAAAAAACTTTGAGGAATAAATATTTTCACACATTCTTTGAATTTAAAACGAAATAAATTATTCAAGTAATTGATAAACAATGATTTATGAATTAATAATTTTTATGATTATTTAAAATATATTTCTCACAAAGCCTTAAATATGTCCTTGGCGCTAGGGATTTCTTATCGCACATTTGTATCGTGATTAATGAATAACAACAGAGGCAGACGGAAAACAAGTGAAGATTGAAATTGAGGATGAGTGCAAAAACGCTGGTTAACGAACCGGCCAACAGTTTTGAAAATGTTCATGGGATTATAATTTGTTGATAGCCAGACGTCCCGATGGTTTCCGTCGGGACGGGCTGTTTTTCAAACCCAAATTTCAAAACACGTTGACATCAATTGATTATGTTCATGGGATTATAATTTGTTGGTAGTAAACCCCCTCGAACAACTGAGGGGGTTACTCTTTTTCTCAACAAAATTGTACCCAAACTAAAGATACGCATCAGCCTAAAGCAAAAGAGGCCGACTAAAAGTAGCTGGCCTGATTAAATTCGTTCATGGGATACTAACTCTAATGCAGAATTCGCTAAAAAAATAGGATAAAAATCTTTCTTCTCTTTCAAAAATTTTTTAGGCTGATGCAAAAATATCTCAGGATTTTACAACGAGCAAGACTTGGCTCAAAATCCTGAAAAAGATTTCGTTTTTGGATATGTTCATGGGATTATTCTTTAAAAGTCGTGTCAAAGGACACGACTTTTTTTTTGCCCAAAAGTCATGTGACAGAATCTATTCAGCACTAAATACTCGCCACTAGTACTGCATCTCTCGCATCCTAAATGAAATCCACATCCACATAATATGGATACCGCATTAAATACTCAATAGCTTGGCTCAGGTCATACTCATCATGAACTGCCTTGTAAAGCATCTGTGTGATAGGAACATGGAGTTTCAAGTGGTCGGCGAGGTGCTTTGCAATTTTTAGTGTTCTAACGCCCTCTGCTATTTCTGGCATAGAGGCGAGAATAGCTTTTGTGCTCTCTCCCTGCCCCAAGCGGTAGCCAAAAGTGTAGTTACGGCTGCTCATACTAGTAGCGGTGCAGATGAGGTCGCCAATGCCAGCTGTTCCCACGAACGGCTTTGGCGAAGCGCCAAATGCCTTCCCGAAGTATATCATTTCGATAAGCCCTCTATTGATGAGTAGGGCTTGGATATTTTTGCCCATGCCCATGCCTCCAAGTATTCCACTGCCTATGGCGATGATGTTCTTGAGTGCCCCTGCCAGCTCGGCACCCAATATCTCGTAAGTGCCGAATACCTGAAAATGCCGGCTACTGAGGACTTTTTTGCCTGCATTCACTACCTCATCGAACTTGCTTCCAATGACAGTTGCTGTAGGCTGGCCGGCCATAATTTCAGAAGCGAGGTTTGGACCGGAAAGGCAACCTATGCGAACGACCACTGACTCCTCCCTGATTACCTCACTCATTGTCCTAACGCTGTTTCGGGTAATTTTTCCCTCTCGAAGTTCTTCCTCCGTCATGTTTTTTATGTCAAACCCCTTAGTGCCATGTATCAAAATGTGATAAGGCCGGAGGTGCGGGGAAAGGCTTTGCATCATGGGACGGAAGCCCACTGAAGTGACTATGGGAAATATCAAAGTGCAAAGCTCCGACACTTCTTGAAGGTCGGACGTAGCTCTAATTCTCTCAGGCAATGCTATGTTGAATCCCGGATGTCGGTGCTCTTTGTTGATAGCCTCAACTAAGTCTTCTCTTCGACTAAAAAGCAAGACGTCGGTGTTAATGGCGAGCAAGTTAGACACCGCTGTGCCAAAGCTCCCCGAGCCAATGACGCCTACACATGAATGTTGATTGTTTTTTGACATGTTTATTTGCTGTACTTTAGGCAGCTGGTAAAACTACAATTTTTTCAAAAACGCTAGGTCAGGGTAAGTTGCTTTTCAGGAAGATTGCCCTGCGGGTAAAGGTACGAGTTCTTCTTTCTGGATATTTGGATGTTTTCCAGGGTCAGGGTTCCGTTTTTTCATCATCATAAATCCACTGAAAGCAAACAGACTTAATACCGCTGAAATGTACCAAAGTGTATCAAATCCGTGTTTTTCTGCAATTTTCATGGAAAAATAAGGGCCAGAAATGTGTGCTAGCGAATAGGTCATAGCATACAGGCCCATGTATTTTCCCCGATTAGCGTCCGTCGTTCGGCCAAGGGCATAGGAATTTGAAAAAGGCATGTTGAAAATCTCCCCTATCGAAATGGCTATCATCCCTAGAACGGCGATAACCAAACTTTGTGGTGCGGAGTTGAGAACGGCAAATCCCAAGCCGTACATCAAAACCCCTGCGCCAATGCAGTTCAGTCGCTTCATTTTGCGCTCGAGCGTGTACACCAAAGGCATTTCCATTAGGAAAACTATCAGGCCGTTCAGTGCCAGCAACCCTCCGATTTTACCTTCTGAAAGGTGCATGTCTTGCTTGTAATACACGGGTAAGGTGGAAATTATTTGTAAAAAGACAATCGCCCCGACAGTGGTCAGCAGTAAGAAAAGCAGGTACTGCGTGTCCCTGTAAGGTGACAAAATTGGCTGTTCTAAAGGTTTCTGCTCAACAGTTTTTACAGCGTTGGCAGCTTTTTGGGGATTCAGAATTGACCGAAAGAATATTGCAGAAGCCATACAGGTAATGCCATCTACCCAGAACAAAGTTTGGTAGCCCTTCCACGCCGCCAATACCCCTCCAATAGCCGGGCCGATGGTGAACCCAAGGTTGATGGACATGCGCATGAGCGAGTAGGAACGGGTGCGGTTCTCCGGCTTGCTATGTGCTGCCAGTGCTGACATCGTAGCGGGTCTAAATGCTTCGCCAATGCTGCTTAGCAGAAATATCATCAGGTAAATGCCGTGTAGGCTTTTCACAAAACCTAAAACCATGAATAGTGCCCCGCCTAGGAACAAAGACCAAAACAACACCCTGTGGTAGCCAATCTTATCCGATAAATACCCGCCAAGATAAGAGCCTGTGAGAGAGCCAAGGCCAAAAAGCGTCATAGCGACACCTGCCTGCTCCAAAGAAAATCCCAACTCAGTAGTAAGGTAAAGGGACATGAATGGTAACACCATCGTGCCACTTCGATTAACGAATGAGGCAAAAGAAATTAGCCAAGCACTACGTGACAAGCCAGAGAATGAGGCAATATAAGTAGATAGCGTTCGAGCCAACATAGGTGTTCAAGTTAGGGAACAGTATTTATTGCGAAGGAACCTTATTTATACCACTCAAATCAAAACAAAGTTCTGTTTGCTGGGATTATTCGTATAAAAATGTCAAAAAAAGAAAGGGCAAGTCGAAGCCGACTTACCCTTTCTTTTCTCTTAGTGGTAAAAAATTCACAATTTATCTCTCAGACTCTTTGCTTCTACGACCATGATTTCACCTGTCTCGATGAACTTGTCCAGCCGTTCCTTTGCTGATGCCTTGTTGTCCGCTTTAAGGTCACACATGATGAGATACCATGCTGCTTTTTTTGCATAGACGCCTGTTCCATTGGCTACGGTGCTGAGGTAGGAACTAGCCTTTTCTGTTTGGTTTGATTCCAAAAGTGATAAACCAGCAAAAAACCTTGCCGCTTCATTGTCTGGCTGAGCTTGAATTGCACGTCCGAAAAGCATATTCGCTTGACTGTATTTATGCTCTGTATAGGAGTTTAGCGCTTGAGCGAAATTTGGGTCTACGTCCGAAAGTCCCGGCCTACGAAGACTGACAGGGATGTCGTTTTCGTAATTGTCGTAGTATTTTGCGTAAAGCTCAGGGCCGGTTGGCGCTTGAGAAAACGAAAAATAGGCCACTGCCCCAACTACGAGCACAGCCGCTACTGCAATGGCTCGACGCAGACCACTGCCGGGTTGCAGTTGTCTGATATTGTCGGTTGACGTCAATGGAAGTTTTCTTCGAAAAGAATCAAAATCTTCCACGTCGTCAGTGGCATGTTCGCCCGAAGCTTCAAAGCCGTCAACGGCATCGGAGCAAAGCGGACAATCGAGCAGGTGGTCTTCCACCCGTCGCAGCCCTTGCCTGTTCATATCGCCGGAGAGGTATTGCCTTAATTCCTCTTGGCTGACACATGCGGCGGGCTTGAAAGTCAGTTTTTGTAAATTTCCGTCCATTGGAGCAAATTATATTTTCTGGAAATTTATGTTGTGTGTTTTCTCAATTCTTTTTCCAGCAGAATCCGCAAGTTCCGCTTACCATTTTGCAGGTAACTTTTCACCTGTTTCTCTGTAAATCCAGTTTCAGTAGCTATTTCTCGGTAACTCTTGTCGTCGTAAAAGAATAGGCGAATGCAGGTCTTCTGTTCATCGCCTAATTGGCCAACGGCCTTCTCTACCTCTTGTTCCATGCTAGGTTGGGCATTGAAAAGAGCGGCGAATCCTTCGCTTTCCATAAAGTCAGTTGGCGAATTTTCCACATGGTTGAACTTCGCCATTTTGTCCATTTCCGACTTCTTTTGCCGGAGTTTTGCAATGCATTCGTTGCGGGAAACTGTGTATAAATATGCCTTGAAAGATTTGATGTCGGAGGTAGGTATTTTGGTGAACAAAATCTTGAAAACATCCGATACCACATCTCGGCTTTCTTCCTCATTTTTCATCAGCTTTAGGCAAACGCCATAGGCCAGATGCTTGTATCGCCGATACAATTCCTCAAAGTACGTTTCCTGTTGCGTCGCTGAAAACCTGCTTACCAGTTCTTCGTCTGAGAGCTGCTGGACGGCAGGTTGCTTATTTAAAAAGCGGATGGCCATTCAGTTTTTTTGAAATTGGACTTTAGGCAATAGACTTTAGATGGAGCGTAAAAAGTGATTCAAAACAAGGGCAAACAGAAAGCAAAAATTGAAGTTTACCCAGTGTGCAGTCTAAAGTCTAATATCTCATGTCTAACATCTAATTTTAAAACGGGCGTAAAAATAACAAAATCGGCGGCTGTAGGGATTTAAGGGCTGCTTTTGTTCAAATGGAGGTACGAACTAAGTGCCGTTTCGTAACTTTAGGCTTCGTTTAATCCAATTTTCAAACCAAAAGCCACGTACAGATGAGCGATTACAAAATCAAGAGCGGAAAGGGCATGCTTGTTTTGCAAAAAAGCACCAGCCTGGTCGGCCTAAAAGGCAAAAAGAAGGCCGATATTTCAAAAGCAGCGTTCGTGCGGCAAGAATTGTTGCCCAATCTCGGCGGCTTCAAAGTCGTTTCCCTCCAAAAAAACGGTGCGACCCTGGACGACAAGTTGGACGAGGTTCGGCAAGACAAGCAAGTGGAACTGGGTACGCACGTCTATTTTGCCGAAGGCAGCAAAAAACCGCTCGTGCCAACCGGCGAAGTATTCATCATCTTCCAGCCCGATGTGGACGAAAGCGAGCAAATGCTTGTGCTCGATGAGTACAAATTGGCATTGGTGGAGCGGCGCAGCGCCGACCAGGTTACCACTAAAGTTACCAAGGATTCTCCCAATCCCATAAAAGTGGCACAAGCACTCCAACAGATTTCGATGGTGAAATTCGCCGAGCCAGACCTCGACATGCTGCTCGAAGAATATGACCTCACCCTGCCCAACGACACTTTCATGGCCGAAGAGTGGCACCTAAAAAACGATGGCTTTATCCCCAGCAGTCATTACACCACCAAGAAAGGTG
>JAHEAS010000686.1 GCA_024642645.1 Saprospirales bacterium
GTTGGGTATACCCGTACATATACTCGAAAGGAAGCCCGCCAAAGACCCCCGCATTTTTTACCGTTTGGTTAAACTGTGTCGCCAGATAAAACCAGACATCATCCATTCTTGGGCGATGATGTCGTCCGTGTATGCACTGGCTCCAAGGTTCTTGCTTCGTACAAAACTCATCAACGCAGGCATTGCCGATGCTCGTAAAGACATGTCTTTTTTCTACGAAAACTACTTTCGAGGGAGAGTTACTTTCCCTTTTTCCAATGTGGTTTTGGCCAATTCACTGGCAGGGCTGGAGGCCTATCGAGCTCCCCTTGGCAAGCGCCAATTCATTCACAACGGCTTTGATTTCAAACGAGTGGCCCAATTGGAAAATAAAGAGGTGCTGCGCAAGCGCCTTGGCATTCGTACCCCACAAGTGGTGGGCATGGTCGGTGGTTTTTTCGAAAGAAAGGACTACGACACTTTCATAGTGGGTGGTTGCCAACTATTGGAAAACTATCCAAGCTTAACCTTGCTTGCAGTGGGAAATGGACCTGACTTAGAGCGGTGCCGAGCATTGGTTCCTGAGAAACTGCGGGACCGATTCTTGTTCACCGGCATGGAAAAACAAGTGGAATCAATCATGAATATCTTCGACATTGGCGTATTGCTAACCAATACGACAGTTCACCAAGAAGGTATTTCCAATTCGATTTTGGAATACATGGCGCTGGGAAAACCCGTTGTGGCCACCAGTGGGGGTGGCACGAATGAAATCGTAGTGGATGGTGAGACGGGTCTCCTAATTCCCGCACACGATCAACAGGCATTTGTCGCAGCGATTCAAAATTTACTAAATAATCCAGGAAGGGGGATGGAACTAGGGAAAAATGGGCAATTGCGCATTGAACAGCATTTTTCATTGCCTAAAATGACAAGTAAATTCCGGAAACTATATGATGAATTAATGGGAGGGCAGGTAGAAAACTGAGGGAACTATAGATGAACGCATTGGAAATTAATGGTTATCAAAGAGGTGACACCTTTTTTTTAAAAGGTGTCGTGCGATTAAGAAACAAGGGATAAATTGACCCAGTATGAAAAATCTAAAAGAAGCATTTAAGGAGATTAAAGACAAGAAGGTTCATATCGGGCTCATTTCCCTGTCCTTCATATTCTCTTATGCAGTATTCTTCTTTGCAGAAGAGAATATGATTATCAAATTAACTGATGAAGCTGATTTTTTTGAAAGCCTGACTGCCATTGGTTTTCTGGGAGCGTCCATTGTTTTCTTTATGAGCTTTCTGAAAAACAGGAAACAGTATGTTTTTCTAATACTCGCTTTTATTTTATTTTTTGGTTTTGGGGAAGAAATAAGTTGGGGACAGCGCATATTTGGTTGGGGCACCCCAGAAGCGATGAAAGCCGTAAATGTTCAAGGTGAAACCAACATCCATAATCTTGCAATTTTCAATGGGATTGATTTTGACAATAATCGCAAAACGGGATTTGCCAAATATTTCTCCATGAACGTCATGTATAAATTGTTTTGCCTTGGGTTTGGGGTGATTTTACCATTCCTGGTCATGTTTGGAAATAGGTTCGATGGAATAATCAATAAATTCAGAATACCTGTCCCTTCTCTGGCTATTGGCGCATGTTTCGTTCTGAATTGGGTCACTTTTTACCTTTTAGTCCCCCTTTTTCCAGAAAATATTAGACACCCGCTGGTAGAAGTACAAGAATGCTGTTCTGCTTTTGTCTTTTTTATGCTCAGTTTACCATTTTTAAAGAAGGCTGGAAATGGATAACCATGGAAGGATTATTTGGCTCACGAAATGTCTGTGGGTCAAAACGGGTGAAGTGTCCAATTCGACCCTTTCGCCAGTTAATGGAATAATTACTTCTTGAATGTTGACTGGTCAATATCTGGTCTGCTAAAGTGAACCTTTTTAGACCAGATATTGACCTATCAACCACGTCTTCAAAATCGTTTGGGATTGCACTTTGATACCGCGTTGTTTTAGAGTTGAACAGTTTCTTGTTGGCTCTTCTTGTAAAAGTAAAGTACCCGAAGACAAGTCCATTTTTTGGCAGAAACTAGGCCCCATTCTTTGGCTTTTTCAAGCGGAAGCTGGTGCTTCGCTTCGAGACAGAGATAGCGATGATCATACTCCCCGCTGGGTATTCTTTCTATCGCTCGCTCTAGGTTTTCAAAAAATGGTTGCCCGTCATGACAGTAGAAATCGTACAGTACAGTGCTTTTTTCTTCCAGTTCGATGCTTTGTGGAAACCGACTAGGTTTAACCGTTTGCTGAGGCTTTGTTTGCCATGCAAACCATGAAAGCTGCCTATCAGATGCAGCGGACAAAAGCGCATCTCCGGTGGAAAATTTCTCCAAAGCATCTTGCAGCAGCGCCCGCCGATTTGGGAACGGCTGCGTCTCACGAAATAACATCAGGTCTTTGTAAGATTGGCTGTGGACATTAGCTGTGGAAGGTGATTGAACGCCATTTACAGGTTGCTCAAAGGCATATAAAAGGACAGATTTTTTCAAGAAAAAGAAATCCTTTATGTCACTGGGACGTATGTGTTTCAATTTTCCAAACCACTTTTGAAGTTCGTTCTTCCTGTTTGCCAACGATATCAGGTCCGTCTTAAAAAGCGGAAGCGACTTATTGAGCAAATTGATGGCGGTATTTTTTGCCGTAACCGAATAGTAGGAAGCCGCAGAAAAACAGATAGTGGGCCTTGCCAAAAGCTGGGTGGTATTAGCAAAATACTCTTTATAAGCATCGGTACCGGGTGTTAAGTCCAATAACTCAAACCCTT
>JAHEAS010000687.1 GCA_024642645.1 Saprospirales bacterium
CCATGTTTTCAACCTGCTTTTTTACGGCCTTATTGGTTTTTTTACCTTTTTGTTTTTGACAAAATTGCTCCGAGGATTTCATCCGGCGATTCCAATAATTGCCACCTTGCTGTTTGTGCTACACCCTATCCACCTCGAAGTAATAGCCAATATCAAAAGCCGGGACACCATGCTAGGCTATTTGGGTTTTGTCATAGCCGCTTGGCTGTTGCTCATCCATTTCGATAGTAAAAAATTGCTTCCACTGATTTTTTCCATCTTCTTTTATGCTTTTGGACTTTTTTCAAAAGAAGAAGTGCTTACCAGCGTAGCCATGATTCCCTTCATGCTTTGGTTTTTCAGGGATGCCAAACTTGGGAAAGCCCTGCTCACTACCCTGCCCTATTTAGTGGCTGCGCTAGGGTATCTTTTCGTTCGGTCAAAGATTCTAGGTGGCTTAAATGCAGGCGTCGAATTGACCGAGCTGGATAATTCATTGTTGGCCTGCAATGGATTTGGCGAGCGAACGGCTTCTGGGGTTTTGGTCTTAGGAAAGTATCTTTTGATGACCCTTTTCCCGCATCCGCTCATCAGTGATTACTCGCTCAGCACCTTGCCAAATGTAAACTGGAACGATTGGAGAGTTTACGTTTCGCTTTTAGGCAACCTTGGCTTGCTGGCGGCTTTGTTCCATGGTTTTTCTAAGAAAAAACTCTACAGCTACGGTGCGCTCCATTATTTTATTTCGGTTTCGATTTTTACGAGCATCGTGGTGACCAACGTAAGCGCTTACAATGACCGCTTCCTTTTTACACCGGTGCTTGGCATTTGCTTGATTTTGGCTTGGGCCATCTCGCTTTTGATAAAAAAAACGGAAGGGGAAGCATCCGCCGGGGCAGCCAATTTTTTCAAAAACAATGTTTTGGTAGTGGGTATTGTCGCATTGCTAGCGATGCTTTCTATTTTTAAAATTGAAGGCCAACTACCCTTTTGGGTGGACCGATATGCCCTCTTTGAACACGACGCTCAATTAGCTCCCAACAACGCACGAATGCGTAAAAATCATGGCGGCTCCTTGGCGCGAATGGCTGTAGAGGCACAAGAAAAAGACCCAAACCTTGCAAGGCAATATGCGACCAAAGCCATCAAGGAATTGGATGCGGCACTTGCCATTTATGATAAGATACCGACCGGTTACATCCACAAAGGCAACATGTACATCATTCTTGGGGAATATGACAAGGCGGAAGAATCCTTGAAAAAAGCGCTCGAACAAAACCCTGGCAACTACTTCGCACTTACCAGCTTGGGCAATACCCAGTTCCGTATGTCAAAATACCAAGAATGTATTGAAACGATGGAGAAAATTTCTCCGAGTTACCGAAAAGGAAACGACTACTACATTCTTTCCCTTTGTTACGACCGGGCTGGCAATAGTCCAAAAGCAGAAGAAAACAGACAAAAATCTGGGAAATAGGCGGCAAAGCTAGATTGTGGACAAATAGGTCTGTTCAAATGCTGCTTGCTGTTAGCCAATAGCCAACAGCAAAAGATGACAGCCAAAGGATGACAGCAATTTTTCAAATGCACAACACCTATCAGCGCAGTGCATAAAATGATTTGGCAGGCAAATGACAGAGACTGGCAAGTATATGCCATTCAGTTTGCATTTAATTCCTACATCTTCGGCGTAGTAGCTACCTACTCAAAAAAAAGATGCAAATATTTTAACAAGCATGGGAAATAAGGGACGAAAAACTTGAAGATACCAGAATACTAGCTAATTTTGCCCCGAAATGGTACGGTTTTGAGTAAATATTCTACTCACACTATCTCCCAATGCTAGAGACACTTATCTCTTCAAAGACACGAATCAAGTTGTTGCTCAAGTTTTTTTTGAACAGCAACATGACTGCCTACCTACGTAGCCTAGAGACAGAGTTTGGGGAATCCACCAATGCCATTCGCTTAGAATTGAATCGGCTGGAAGATGCCGGAATGCTTTCTTCCTTCCTCGATGGCAACAAAAAAATGTTCCGGGCCAACACCTCCCATCCACTCTTCCGTGAAATCCATAATATTCTGCTGAAAACCATTGGCCTTGACCAAGTGGTACAGAACATCATTGAACGGTTGGGCGATGTAGAGCAGGTTTTCTTGGTGGGTGAGTTTGCTAGAGGTAACGACAGCCCGATTATTGACCTGGTTTTTATTGGTGATGTTGACAAATCTTTCCTGTTAAAGGTTGTCGAGCGTGTGGAGGATTTGATAAAACGAAAAATAAGGTACCTGATATACGGCCGGGAAGAATTTGACCTGAGCTTACGACTAGACACAAATTTTGACACAGAATCGCTTTTGCTCTGGTCAAAAGAATAGTTCCTTCAACGAGCTTTTTAAAGTTTAAATGAAGAATACTATCATTAACTGCTTATGTACAACGAACTGGTAAAAAAGGAGAAAAAAATTGCTGTCATTGGATTGGGCTATGTAGGCCTCCCATTGGCTTTGGTATTTGCGAAAAAATTCAGCGTCATTGGCTTCGACATCAACGAAGCCCGGGTTGACATGATGCGAAACGGTATTGACCCTTCCAAAGAATTGGAGTCGGAAGCTTTTGAGAACAAGGACATCTATTTCACCTCAAAATTGGAGGAACTGAAGGAAGCCCATTTTTTTGTAGTGGCTGTTCCGACGCCGGTTGATAGTGCAAATGTGCCCGACTTGAAGCCTGTCCTAAGTGCTTCTAAAACGGTTGGACAAGTCCTGAAAGCAGGTGATTATGTAGTGTATGAGTCCACCGTTTATCCCGGCTGCACAGAGGACGA
>JAHEAS010000688.1 GCA_024642645.1 Saprospirales bacterium
GTCAAACCGGAAGCGTTAAAGGATAATTTCATTAGTAGCTATGCCGATTTTGAAGATGGAAAAATGGTGGGCCACTCAGATTTTATCATCAACAAACAATTGGGGCAAGACTTCATTGGGCGTTTTTTCAAAAAAGAAGCCGAAGCTGATTTCAGCAAAATACTCCCAAACGAGCCAATGACCTTTGCCACTGTAATGGCTTTGGACTTGGTAGGTATCGACAAATTCCTTAGTGAGCGCCCAAACAGCAAGAAATATGCAGATTTTGCACTCAACGACTTTGGAATTAAGCGCAGCGACCTAATCAATGCCCTCGGAGGTGACGTCATGGTGGCAGGCTTTGGCGCCAAAAACATGCAGGACGCTAAGATTCTTGTTTCGATGAGCCTAAAAAACGAGGCCAAGGCCCGGGAACTACTTCAAATCGCTGTGAAGGAGAAAAAGCTGAAAGAAATTGAAAAAGATGTGTTCGCTATCGTTTCATTGGGAAACGCCGATTTCAACATTACCGTGAACAAAGGCATGGGCAAGATTTTGCTCAAAAACGGTATGTTGACTTTCTGCTCGGACGAAGCACTTTTTAACAAAATCAAAGCTGGCGAAACGGGTGGAGAAGGTACGGTTGCCCTCAAATCATTTGACAATCAGACGTTTGCAGGTTGGTTCGATTTCGCTGCGCTGCAAAACGCCGTCAGTGGGGTTGATAAAAACGTTTTCAAAGAAATGAATTTCAAGGTAAATGGAAAGGGCGCCGATTTTATTCTTGAGACAAAAGACCCGAACACGAATAGTCTTAAGGCGATGTTTGAAATGATAAATGTAGCTTATCTGCAATCAGGAAAGTACCCAGAAGAAGCGCTGTAAAAGATTTTAATATTCTGATTTATTCCCTCGGACCAAGGAAGCCTGCCATCAAATGATGAGCAGGCTTTTTTTTGCTAGGCGAATTCAATATTCAAGTGCAACAGGATTTGCCCCGTTATAATTTGATAGAAATTGAATTGGTGTTAAAAAGCCAAGTGTTTTTCGAGGTCTGTTGTTCAGCAAATTTTCTTGCCAACTGGCCTTGACCGTCCAACCAAACTTAGCAATCGATTGACAATAAGAAAAAGTAACTTGTAATTGCTAAAAATGGCCTCCAATAGAAAAGTTTGACTTCAAAATGGGTTATTAGGCAGTTCTCGAGGGCAATGTCAAACCTGTCAAAATTAAAGTGAAAATTCCTAGATACCCTCAATTGTCAATGAACAAAAATAAATCAGCTTAATTTAGCCTCATGAACCACGAGACAACAACCGTCATCCTCTTCGTTGAAAACAAGCAGCCCTTGGATGATAAAAAATGGGAGGGCTTACTTCGCCAATTGCCTCCGTTTTTGCACCAACAGGTACTCAAGTTCAAAAGATGGCAAGACCGGCAAGCTTCCCTTTTTGGCAAGCTTTTGCTAAAAAAAGGACTCATTTCCATCAATCACCCACCCCACTTGCTTCAGACCATCCGGCTGGACGCCTACAAAAGACCCGAAATGGACGGCGATATCGATTTCAATATTTCCCACACGGAAGGACTGGTTGTTTGTGCCATCCAAAAATCATCTCGGTTGGGAATCGATATCGAACGGGTGAGACCAATCAATTTACCCGATTTCAAAAGCGTATTTACCACAGCAGAATTGGATTTGATAGCCAACAATACTGACCCGAGCGCCGCTTTTTTTGATAGTTGGACCCGTAAGGAGGCAGTGATGAAAGCTGATGGAAGAGGGTTTCACCTCGACCCTTCCACTTTTGAGGTCATCAACGACCAAGTGCAATTAGGCCCGGACCTTTGGTTCACGAAGAAAATACCCATCATAGTTGGTTATTGTTGTCATTTAGCCCAATCGGTCGATAGACCGGTGATGGTTAAGTCATTGAGCGTAACAGAAATGATTGAATTGCCTTGATAGGCCGTCGTCCAATTCTTCAAAAATAGATGCGACCGCTGCCCAACACCGCATTGATGAATTAAGCAGCATCCCGCTAGCCACATTTCGTTGTGTAGCTGAAGTAAGGTCTTTTCAATAATCTATTAAGGCTACGCACCCCTAGGTAAAAGGAAAACCATGAAGGCAGGCCCTCTCACTTCGTCCGGCAATTTGCAGCAGCGACTTGCTTACTATATGTAACCTTTTAGCCTTGACATCGCCAAAAAAAAAGAAATAAAAACTGCCAAGATAGTATTCTCTCAAAATAGTTCTTTTCTTTGTGGTACTTTCGGAACAAATGAATTACCACTGGTATTATTCCCCGTTTCAATAAATGATTACCAAAGAGCTTATCATCGACACAGCAACGAAATTATTTATCACACAAGGGATAAAAACAATTACCATTGATAGGATTGTCAAAGATTTACACACTTCAAAAAGAACCATTTATAGCCATTTTTCAGATAAGACCACATTGTTACGGGCGTGTCTGGATGTCTATCACACCAAAGTCCGAGCGGAAAACGAAATCATCATCGAGTCAGCTGATAATGTGATAGAGGCGATGGGCCACCTGCATCAAAAGATTGTAAGCCGTTCGTATCAGGTGAATCCCAACTTTTTTAGTGACGTCATCCACTACTACCCCGGCCTGTTGAATGAATCGTACATAAGCAACGGGAATTTTGCCCATCAGCAGTTGATTAACCTGGCTCAATGGGGACTGGAAGAAGGCATTTTTGTAGAAGACATGGATGTCGAGGTGGTTGGAAAAACAGTGATGACCATGCTGAAATTATTGAAAGACAATCATCAATTTCAGCATGGTCATCAC
>JAHEAS010000689.1 GCA_024642645.1 Saprospirales bacterium
CTTTTGACGCTATTTAGATTTATTTTAGACAAACAAATGTAGGGCAGGCAGCTAAGAACGAAGGTGACTTTTGTCAAAATAGCAAAAAATTGGGGAGCGATACCTAATGTTAGGTAGTGGGCTCAACACGACAGTGGGCTCGTTTTGAAAAAAATTGAGCGACAATTGATATCCAGTTTTTAAATGTTGCCATTTCTGAAAAAACAGACAACTTCACCCAAAAAAAAACTGAACATACCTCGACATACCCTGCCAGTTATCGTGTTTGCACAGTTTGCAGGCACTTCCCTTTGGTTCGCTGGCAATGCCATCGCCACTGACTTACAGCGGGCATTCTCCCTGGCAGATGGCGCCACAGGCGACCTGACTTCAGCCGTGCAGCTCGGTTTTATTTTCGGCACGCTGGTTTTTGCCATCCTCTCCGTTGCCGACAGGCTTTCCCCATCCAAAGTGTTTTTTGCTTGCGCAATGGCAGGGGCTTGCTTCAATCTTTGCATTAATTGGTTGGCAACTGGTTTTGCCTCCCTACTGGCTTTCCGTTTCCTGACTGGATTCTTCCTCGCAGGCATCTATCCAGTTGGCATGAAGATATCGGCGGACTGGTTTGCCAAGGACTTGGGTAAGGCGCTGGGCTGGTTGGTGGGAGCGCTGGTGCTTGGCACGGCATTTCCCCACCTCTTAAAAGTTTTCGCTGCCTCTTTTTCTTGGAAAATGGTGGTGGCAGCTACTTCTGGATTGGCACTGTTGGGCGGGGCGCTATTGTTTTTCACCGTTGGCGATGGGCCAAGCCGCAAGCAAGCTCCCAAATTTGAGTGGGGCGCCATCCCGTATATTTTTCGCTCAGGTGATTTTCGGGCAGCGGCATTCGGCTATTTTGGGCACATGTGGGAGTTGTATGCCATGTGGGCTTTCACGCCTTTGTTGTTGGTTGCCTACAACGCAGCACACGGAACTGCCCTCCCCATTGCACTGTGGTCCTTCTTGATAATTGCCACAGGTAGCTTAGGCTGTGTGTTGGGCGGGTATTTTTCGATAAAAAAAGGCAGTACCAAAGTGGCGTTTTATATGTTGCTGACCTCTGGTATCAGCTGCCTGTTGTCGCCTTTGTTCTTCTTTCTGCCAGCCTATATTTTCCTGCCGTTCCTGCTGATTTGGGGCTTTAGCGTCGTGGGAGACAGCCCGCAATTTTCGTCGCTCGTGGCTCGAACAGCACCTAGCGATTACATTGGCACAGCCCTCACCATAGTGAATTGCATTGGATTTGCGTTGACGATAGTCAGCATTCAGCTGTTGACCAAACTCCAATTTCATTTGCCAGCCAATTGGTGGTTCCTCTGGTTGGCCCTTGGAGCTGTTTTTGGGCTGGTCAGCATCGTTCGGCTTTTGAAGAAGTAATATTCCTTTCGAAAGGAAATTCCAAAATACCCACAATGCTTTTCTGTTTATCTTTGCCCGCCTTTAAAAGCCACCTCACACGGCTACTACGGCAATATTTTCAATGCTATAGAAAAAAAATTAATGAAAAAATCCTTGTCCTTGTTGCTGGCGATATTCCTGCTTTGGAGCTGTTCGCCTAAGAAATATTCGGCCATCATGTTGCCGGAAACCGAGTACGTTGACCTTGACACACTCACCGTCACCGCTCCATCGGAGTACGAAGGCGACCCCATTTCCTTGGAGGGAATGGACTCGTCTGCAGACCTCGTCCTGCCTACCTATAACCCAAGCGCAAAGCGGGAAAGTGACTTGCTTCACACCAAGCTTGACCTGCGTTTCGACTGGGCCAAGGAGCAAGTAATTGGGAAAGCCACGCTCACATTGAAGCCCTACTTTTACCCAACCGATAAGGTGGTACTCGATGCTAAAGGTTTCCAATTTAACAGCATCAACTTCGAAGGCAGTAACGAGCAGCTCAAGTATGACTACGACAGTAGCAAGGTGACTATCCACCTCGGAAAAACCTACAACCGCAACCAAGAATACAAGCTTTTCATTGACTACACGGCCACACCTGCTGCCTCTGGCGGTAGTGCCGCTATCACCTCTGACAAAGGCCTGTTTTTTATCAACCCACGGGGCGAGGATGGCGACAAACCCCAGCAGATATGGACACAGGGCGAGACCGAGAACAACTCCCGCTGGTTCCCTACCATTGACAAACCCAACGAACGGGCCACCGATGAAATCACGCTCACTGTGGAAGACCGCTTCAAGACGCTCTCGAACGGCATCCTCGTTTCCTCGAAAAAAAACGCCGACGGTACTCGCACTGACAGTTGGAAAATGGACATGCCTCATGCGCCTTACCTTGTAATGATTGCCGTGGGCGAGTTCGCTGTAGTAAAAGACACTTGGAACGGAAAGTCTGTGGACTACTACGTGGAGCCGAAATTTGAAAAATATGCCCGTGATATCTTCCCATATACGCCGGAGATGCTTCAGTTTTTTTCGGATAAATTGGGCGTGAACTATCCCTGGCAAAAATTCTCGCAAGTGGTGGTCAGGGATTACGTGAGCGGCGCCATGGAAAATACGACTGCAGTTGTTTTTGGAGAATTCATGCAGGGCACTGCCCGGGAGCTGATTGACAACCGCCAGAACGATTCCATCGTCGCGCACGAGATGTTCCATCATTGGTTTGGCGACTACGTGACCTGCGAAAGCTGGTCAAACCTCACGCTGAACGAGGGCTTCGCCAACTACTCCGAGTATCTATGGATGGAGCAAAAACACGGCAAGGATGAGGCCGACTTTCACCGTCTTCAGGAGATGAACGGCTACATGCAATCAGCGGCACAGG
>JAHEAS010000690.1 GCA_024642645.1 Saprospirales bacterium
CGATGATGAAAAATATGCGCATGATTTCTTTCTTTTTTTAAAATGATTGGATGCAATTCTCCAGTCCACCAATTCCCTAATTCCCCAATTCCCTAATTCCCTAATTCCCCAATTCCCGCCTTCCTCACCACCCCCTCTCGCCAATACGCCTGCAACACCGGCACCACGAACATCGTCATCAACTGAATCGTCATGCCCCCGAAGGTCGGAATGGCCATCGGCACCATGATATCTGCGCCCTTCCCGGTGGAGGTCAGCACGGGCAGCAGGGCGATGATGGCTACGGCAGCGGTCATCATGGCAGGGCGCACACGTTTTTTGCCAGCTTCCAACACGGCGGCCCGTACCTCCGGCACGGTCTGCGGGTTTCTTTCCTCAAAAACCTGGTGGATGTACGTGCCCATAATCACCCCGTCGTCGGTGGCGATGCCGAACAGGGCGATGAAGCCCACCCAGACCGCCACGCTGAGGTTGATGGGGTGCAATTGGAACAGTTCCCGCATGCTCACTTCGGCCACGGAAAAATTCAGGAACCAGTCCTGTCCGTACAGCCAGAGCATGATGAAGCCACCAGCGAACGCCACGAACACGCCAGAAAAGTGGATGGACGAGGCAATGATGGTTTTAAACTGAAAAAACAGCAACAGAAAAATGACGATAAGGCTGATGGGAATGACGATGGACAGCCGCTTCATCGCCCGCAACTGGTTCTCGTAAGTGCCTGAAAACTTGTAGCTGATGCCTGCCGGAACGACCAAACTGCCATTGTCAATTCGTTCCTGAATGAAACGCTGCGCCTGCTCCACCACGTCCACTTCGGCGTAGCCTTCTTTCTTGTCGAGCAGCACGTAACCCGTGAGGAACGTGTCCTCGCTTTTTATCATTTGCGGTCCTTGGACGTACTCGATTTTGACCAATTCCCCAAGCGGCACCTGCGCCCCAACGGGAGTCGGTACGAGCATTTTCTTGATGCTCTCTGGGTTATCCCGCAGCTCACGGGGGTAGCGTACCCGCACGGGGTATCGCTCCCGGCCTTCCACGGTGGTCGTCACTTCCATGCCGCCGATGGCGGTTTCGATGAAATTCTGCACGTCCTCGATGTTGAGTCCGTAGCGGGCGATGGCGACCCGGTCAATGTTTAGTTGTAGGTATGGTTTGCCCACGATTCGGTCGGCGAAAACGGCCTCGGATTTTACCGAAGGAACTTCTTTTAAAATGCCTTCCAGTTGCAGTCCGAAATCTTCGATGGTCTTCAAATCCGGCCCATACACCTTGATGCCCATGGGTGCTCGCATGCCCGTTTGTAGCATGACGAGGCGGGTCTCGATGGGCTGTAATTTTGGAGCGGATGTAACGCCAGGAAGCTTCGTCACCCGCACAATTTCGCTCCAGATGTCGTCGGGGCTTTTGATTTCGGGACGCCAGTTTCGGTAAAACTGGCCGTCAGGGTCAAGTACCAGGTCAGTGGGTTTTACGCCCCGCTTGAGCGCTTCTTCGTTCGTGAGCGTATCACCCGAAACCAGTAAGAATCGGCCTTTTTTGTCTGTTTTAAAAGTTTCCCGTCGGCCATTTTCATTGATTAAAAACTCGGGCTTGTAGTTGATGATGTTCTCGAACATCGAAATCGGGGCTGGGTCGAGGGCCGTTTCGGCACGGCCAGCCTTGCCGACGGCCAGTTCCACCTCGGGTATATTGGCGAGCAGCATGTCGAGCTGCGCTACCACCCGCTGGTTTTCTTCGACACCTGAGTGGGGCATGGAGGTGGGCATCAGCAGGAAGCTGCCCTCGTCGAGGGAGGGCATGAACTCTTTGCCCATGCCGGGGAATTTGTGCAGCATCGTGCTCCAAACGCCCGTCGAGCGGACGTTCCAGCCGACTTTGTCGAAGCCCTTAGCAACGAAGCCAAACGTGTTTGTCCAACCCAGCCAAATTACCAACCCAAATAGGATGGTGAACAGTGGAATGAGCATGAATTTGCCCTTGTTTTCCAAGCACCATTTCAGCACCGGCTCGTAAAAATGGACGATGGTCAGCAGCGCCCCAAGCACGATGCCCAGCAGCAACAGCACGAACAAGTAGTTGAGGAACAACGAGTTGTGATGGCCCAGCGGGATCCATTCTTCTGTCAAAAAGAAGGTAGCGACCATAACGACGACGGCGATGTTGATAAAGTTCGGAACAGATTTCCAGCGTTCCGGCCACCGGTTTTCAAGCAGGTTGTTCAACCCAATCACGACCAGCCAAACGGGCAGCCAGGTTTTAAAGGAAATGGTCATCAGTATGCCTGCGGCAATGAGCGTCAAGTTCCAGACGTTCCGCACCCGTTTTTTATCAAAATTTAAAGACATAATCAGGTGCGCCAGTGCAGGCAGCACCACGATGCCGAGCACGAAAGATGCGCCGAGGGCAAAGGTTTTGGTGAACGCCAGTGGCTTGAACAACTTGCCCTCCGCCGATTCCATCGCAAAAACGGGCAGGAAGCTCACCACCGTCGTCGCCAGTGCCGTGGTGATGGCGGACGAGACTTCAACGGTTGCTGCGTAAATGACTTCGAGCAAAGCTCGGCCTCTAACTCCCTCATTTTCAGGGAGTTCGAGGTGGCGAATGATGTTTTCTACGAAAACAATCCCCACGTCCACCATCACGCCGATGGCGATGGCGATGCCGGAAAGTGCCACGATGTTGGCGTCCACCCCTGCATAGCGCATGACGACGAAGGTCATCAGCACCGCCACGGGCAACATGCTCGAAATGAGCAGCGACGCCCGCAGGTTGAATACCAGCACGATAACT
>JAHEAS010000691.1 GCA_024642645.1 Saprospirales bacterium
ATATTATAGAAAACTGGCCGGAGGATTTTGATAACCGCCGCCCGCTTCCTGCCATCCTATTTTCACAAAAAACGCCCGAACCAACTCCTCCCACTCCTCCTCCAAACCCGCAGTAAAAACAGGCTTCCCCGCCTGCCCATACCAGTAACCCGCATTAAAAACATCGCCTTTCTAGCTGCGCAAGTAGGCATGAACCCACTCTGACAAGAATCATATCACATCAGGCCAAAAATCATTTCATTGGATTAGAAAAGTGGATAGGTTTGAAAACTGACAATTCAAACCCTCAAAATAAATCCAATGAAAGAAATAATCTCCTTCCTCATCACAACAGCCATATTTTTTGCTAACCCAGCCTTTGGCCAAACCCGGGGCGAATTGGTCTCAGACTCCCTGGTAGCCACGCTGAATCACGCTGAAATAGAGGCTGTTTATGCTATTTTTGATTTGCACACTATGTTTGTCCCTATCGAATTTGAAGTGGTGGAACTGCATAGAATCGTCTATTATACACTAAACGGGAGAGGCGATGGAATGACCACTGCGTCGGGTATTGTCACTATTCCAATAGGCAACTATTGCGATTTCCCACTCATCGCTTACAACCATGGCACCCATAATTACGATGAAGTTATTTCCAACTTTACTGCAAAATATAACCAACATTATGTGGGCGTGCCTTTGGCTGCAAGTGGTTATGTGGCAGTATTGCCGGATTATCTTGGCTATGGCGCAACGCCTTTGAGTCATCCGCACCCTTATATCCATGCAAAATCAGAGGCGACTTGCGTAGTTGACGCACTCCGAGCTGCAAGGATTTTATGTAATAATTTAGCGGTGTCTTTAAATGGACAATTATTCTTATTGGGCTATTCACAAGGTGGGCATGTAACGATGGCTACCCACAAAGAAATTGAAGAAAATAATGCAGGTGAATTTACGGTGACCGCTTCTGCGCCTTGCAGTGGCCCTTATGACCTTTCAGGTATGATGCGTGACAGCATGTTGACTGCTGGTAAGTTTTCTAATTCCTATTTCATGGCATTTGTATCCATGTCATTCCAGTATATTTATCAAAACATGTATAGTGAAATAGTCGAAATATTCACGGCGCCATACGACAGCCTTGTGCTTAGAATGCTTTCACGAGAAAACCCAGAATCTTATCTATCTGATTCACTGCCGAAAATTGGAATTGATATGTTTCAGTCTGATTATCTCGCTGAATTAATTGAAAATAATGCACATCCATTTAACCAAAACCTTAAAGACAATGACTTATACGACTGGGTTCCACAAGCACCGGTGGCCCTGTTCTATTGTACGGACGATGAGCAAGTACCGTATCAAAATGCAATTTTTACTGCTAACTTCATGACAGTGGCTGGAGCAGACGTGCAAGCTTTGAATGCTGGGCATTTTAATCATGTTGACTGTACTTTTCCAGCCATGCTCTATGCCATTCTCTGGTTTGATGAATATCGTGTGAAGTGTGCAAGCGAAGTGGCCTATGGCCCAAAGGACAATGGCGAAATTCAAATTTATCCAAATCCAGTGTTGGATGGCTTCGTGGTGGATTACGATGGTTCAGTGCCGGTGAACTTAACGATATTCGATATGATGGGCAGACCCATTTCTAGGCATTACTTTAATGGTCCACGTAAAATTGCAATGCCAGATGATTTTTACCCCGCTGGAAACTATATCGTTTTAGCTAAATCAACAGGTAATAAGGCTTATTTTAAATTGGCTAAACTGTGAGTAGAAAAGTGCCAAGAAAGAAAGCCGAGGAATGTATTGAAGATTCAAGCTGCATTTTCCATGACTCGAAGACTGGTTCCACACTAGCCTTCGAGTCAGTTTTTGCCTGTTTTTTTCTATTTTCACGTTCCAACAAAATTTTTTAATTGATGATATTTCAGAGACATACGCTCCTCCCCCTATTTTTTTTGCTAGCAATTACTTTTCAAGCTCAAAGCCAAGATTTCCTAAAAACCCAAGGTAAAGCTATCGTCAACGGTAGCGGCGACACGGTACTATTGAAGGGTATGGGCCTTGGCGGCTGGATGATTCAGGAAGGCTACATGCTGCAAACGTCAGCTTTTGCCAATGCGCAATACCAAATCCGTGGAAAAATAGTCCAGCTGATAGGCGCTGCGGATACAGATTTGTTTTACGATGCCTGGTTGGCGAACCACGTCCGTAAACCAGACATAGATTCCCTGAAAGCCTGGGGATTCAACGCAGTCCGGCTGCCCATGCACTATAACCTTTTTACCCGATCTATCCAAAATGAGCCAGTCGCTGGACAAAATACCTGGTTGGACAAGGGTTTTGAGCTAACTGACAGCCTGATTTCTTGGTGCAAGCAAAACGAGATGTACGTCATTCTTGACCTGCATGCTGCACCCGGCGGACAAGGCTACGACCAGGGCATTTCAGACTACAACCCGAATTACCCCTCGCTGTGGGGAAGCCTGGCCAACCGGGAAAAAACCGTTGCGCTTTGGAAACGATTGGCAGAACGATACACCAATGAACCCTGGGTGGCCGGCTATGACCTTATCAATGAGCCCAATTGGGACATTTCAGGGAATGTTCTTTTGAAAAATTTGTACCGAACCATCACCGACAGCATCCGGACGGTTGACACCAACCATATCCTGTTCATCGAGGGAAACTGGTTTGCCAATGATTTCACCGGATTGACGCCACCTTGGGACGACAACCTGGTTTACAGTCCCCACAAATATTGGAGCACAAATGACCAGGCGTCCATTCAGTGGGTGTT
>JAHEAS010000061.1 GCA_024642645.1 Saprospirales bacterium
AGAATTCAGATGGGGTCTTCGAGATACTATTTCAATGCAAGCACTTTATCTCCGGGAACTTATTTTGTCACCCTAAAAACGGAGACCGAAACAAGCTCCCGGAGGGTAGTTGTGCATTGACAAAAAAGTGTGTGAGACAAGATGGAATTTCTCCATGAAAAAAGGCAAGCTGCTATCCTCAACAGCTTACCCGAAAACAGTCTATGAGAAAACGTAGGTCTAAAAATTGCTAAATTGTTAGATTGAATAACTTTTCCAAGCTAGCAATCTAACAATTCAACAATCATTGATTACCCACATTTGGAGTGGCCGCAGCTCTTACAAATCAGGCAACCTTCCTTGTAAATCAAGCCATCCTTATCGCCGCATTGTGGGCAGCTTTCCTTGATGGCGTATGTTCCGTCTGGCACAAATTTCTTTAAAGCCCTAACAACACCAGTTTTCCAAGTATTGATATGCTCTTGCTCTACATTCAAGCCAGCCACCATGTTGATGACGTAGGGCAATGGCATACCATGCCTCAATGCACCTGATATCAACTTGGCGTAATTCCAGTATTCTTTGTCAAATGAGCGGGACAAACCCTCCATGGTTACTTTATATCCATCCTTATCAGCGAATTGGAAATCGTAACGGTTGTTACCTTCCTCGTCTTTTTCCTTAATAACCCAACCCATAGTGACCCAGGGTGGCAACATGAAAATATCTTCTGCTCGACCAGTGAATATTTCGTAAGGTTGGCCATCAAGCAAACCAACAAAGGCCATCCACTTCTCGTGATTATTCTGAAAACGAACTATCTCAGTTTCCAACCGCTTCGGACGCTTAGGCGCTGAAGTCGTTGGTATTTGAGTGCCATCATCTTCTGTTTGTTTATCTTCCTGCTTCTTACCAGTATCGTCATTTGAGACCAAAACACCAGAACGAGATCCATCACGGTAGATGGTACAACCTTTACACCCAGTCTCCCATGCAGTTTGATAAATTTGTTTTACCATGTCCGCAGAGGTTTCAAATGGAACGTTGACCGTAACACTGATGCTGTGGTCAACCCATTTTTGAATTGCCCCCTGCATTTTTACTTTCTGCACCCAATCAACATCATTAGCTGTGGCTTTGTAATAAGGTGATTTTGCCACCAACTTATTCAAATCCTCTGATGACATGTGCTTGATGTCCGTGATGTCATGGCCATTTGCAGTTAGCCAGTCAAGGAATTTGTGGTGAAAAACATTGTATTCCTCCCAGTGGTCGCCTACCTCATCTACAAAAGATACGGTCACTTCCTTGTCATTAGGATTCACCTTCCGCCGTCTTTTGTAGGTAATCAAGAACGCTGGCTCAATGCCCGATGTAGTTTGGGACATTAAACTGGTGGTACCTGTAGGAGCAATGGTCAGCAAAGCAATGTTGCGACGACCATACTTCACCATGTCCTCATACATTTTTGGGTCAGCTTCCTTCAAGCGATTGATAAATGGATTTTTGGCTTCTCGAGCTTCGTGATAGATGGCAAAAGCACCACGTTCTTTTGCCATGGTGACAGAAGAGCCATAGGCATTGACAGCCAAGGTTTTATGTACCTCCACGGAGCAATCAAGCGCTTCGTCGGTTCCATATTTCAATCCCAAGGCTGCAAGCATGTCTCCTTCGGCAGTAATACCAACACCGGTTCTGCGTCCCTCAACGCAAGTGCGGCGGATTTTTTGCCAAAGGCGAAGTTCTGTTGCTTTGATATCTTCAGCTTCCGGATCGTTTTCAATTTTTTCAATGATTTTTTCGATTTTTTCAATCTCCAAATCAATAATGTCATCCATCATTCTTTGAGCCATTTGCACGTGGTCGGCAAATTTTTCAAAGTTGAATTTGGCCTTCTTGGTAAACGGCTCATCAACGTAACTAAAGAGGTTAATAGCCAACAAACGACAACTGTCGTATGGACAAAGCGGAATTTCTCCACAAGGATTGGTGGAAACCGTACGATAACCAAGGTCAGCATAGCAGTCTGGAACTGATTCACGAATGATGGTGTCCCAGAACAACACGCCTGGCTCGGCTGACTTCCAAGCGTTGTGTATAATTTTATCCCAAAGTTTTGATGCGTCTATAGACTTTTGATAAGTTGGATCGTTCGAATTAATTGGGAATTTCTGGATGTATTCATTGCCAGCAATGGCCGCTTTCATGAAGTCGTCATCCAATCGCACGGATACATTAGCGCCAGTTACTTTACCTGATTCCATCTTTGCGTCAATGAAATCTTCAGCATCAGGGTGTTTGATAGAAACGGAAAGCATCAAAGCCCCACGGCGACCATCTTGTGCTACCTCTCGAGTACTGTTAGAGTATCGCTCCATGAATGGCACAAGCCCAGTAGATGACAAGGCACTGTTGAGAACAGGACTGCCTTTAGGCCTGATATGAGACAGGTCATGTCCTACCCCACCTCTGCGCTTCATCAATTGTACCTGTTCTTCGTCAGCCCGAATGATACCACCGTAAGAGTCGGCTCCACTACCGATAACAAAGCAGTTTGATAAAGAAGACACTTGATAGTTATTGCCAATTCCAGACATTGGGCTACCTTGCGGAATGATGTATTTGAAATTGCGGAGCAACTCAAAAAGCCTTTCTTCAGAAACAGGGTTCGGATACTTTGCCTCTACCCTATGAAGCTCCGAGGCAATTCTCCGGTGCATATCATCGGGCGTTTTCTCATAAATATTCCCCGAAGAGTCTTTCAGGGCATACTTGTTTACCCAAACATTGGCAGCAAGTTCATCTCCGTTGAAATACTCCGTAGATGCTTTCAGAGCCTCTTTGAATGTGTAATTTTTCGGCTTAGCCTTTACCCCATTTTTTACAGGGGCCTTTCTTTTAAGTTCTAAGGTCTGCATGATTTAAAGAATGATTATAGTGTTACACGCTGAATTAGTGCAGCCTTACCTCAACTAGAAGTCCTTTTTGTTTGACAATGGTTTGCACCTGTCCAATTACGAACAGGTGCGAAGCCAATTACCTAAAATCCAGGTCTAGTATCAGTAAGAGATAGTATAAATAAACAAGAATGGGATGCCTTCTTACGTCGGCAAATTGCCCCCCATTTTAACCGCTAATGATTGGACGATAGTGGTTATCTCATGTATGCGTTTTTACAGCACGAAAGTACTTTCTCCACTGCTAATTTCGTGCTTGAGTTTTCCACACAATGTGGATAATCTACACAACTTGTTGATTATCAATGAAATGATTTTTTTCAACACCATTCCCCAATGTTGATAACATAATAAAAAGTGGAAAACATTATTTAATCAAAATAATGACAAAACAATAGTAATCTCACATTTAAGCACTTGACTATCAACAGGAAAGATTGAAGATTAGGTCAGTTTTATCACAAAAAGTTGCAACGCCAACTTAAAACAGGTTCTTACGCTGAAAATACCAAGAAAGGATGAGGCTGAAGGCGAGTGAAATGATCAAGATAATAAAAAATGCATAGCTTGAGTGCTCTGCAAAAGGCAACACGACATTCATTCCCATAAAAGATGCTACAAGTGTAGGCACCATCAATACAATCGTGATGACAGTAAGGCGCTTAATGGTAAGGTTCAAATTATTGGAGATGATGGAGCCATAGGCATCCATTGTGCCGTTCAGGATATTGGTGTACATATTCGCCATTTGCTGTGCCTGGCTGTTGTCAATAATGATGTCCTCGAAAATTTCCAATTTTTCTTCATCCTTTCCCACACCGAGAAAGTCTGTGCGCTTCATTTTCATTTTAAGCAGCTCATTGTCGCTCAATGAAGAAACGAAATAAACTAAGCTCTTTTCAATACTCAACAAATTCTTTAGCTCTTGATTCCGGCTGCTGTAATAAAGCTCTTTTTCTATCAAATTCCGCTTTTGGTTAAGCTGCTTCAAACAGTTAAGAAACCTGTACACTGTTTGCTCAAGTATTTGGAGCACAAATAACTGCTCATCCTCTGGGTCAAAGTTTTTCACCTTAGTATCCAGAAAGAGACCAAGGACTGGACTCTGCTGGGAGGTAATCGTAATGACATGGTCTGGAGTAATAATAATCCCCAAAGGCACCGTAATGAAAATAGCATCAATGTCCTCTTCGAACGGATTCACAATCGGGCTACTGAGGATAATCAGTCGTTTGTCTTCATCCCGCTCATAGCGTGGCCGCTCGTCAATGTCCAAGGGGTCAGTGAGGAAGTCAAAAGGGATATCAAACTGTTGGGCGATTTCTTCTAGTTCTTCGGGGGTGAATGGAGGTGAAATATTTACCCAACAAGCATGCTCTGGTGCTTCAAGCACTCGAAGTAGCCCTCCTTCCTTGCTGTAATATTTTACCATAGTCTAAAAGTATCTAAAAATTGATTTGCTCAAACGCTTGACATTCAGCAAATTATTCATTTCTCATCTCCTGAAACCTTTTCTAGCCACAAACATAAGGCATACCAGTATTTACCCGGCCTCTAGAGAAAAATGATTTTCAAGGTTCTGCAATTTCAAGTGCGGATTTGGGATAGAAAGTATTCGTAAATCGGTAAATCCAGTTTGGTCGTATTTGCCCACGCAAGTTTTAGCCCCTCCCGCAAACAGAAATAATCTCCTATAATCTCCGCTTGTTGTTCAAGGTTAAAGTCTGTAATTTTTCCTTTTTTTCCAATACAAGTCTTTAAAGCCTCTAGTCCACCGTAATTGTAGCCCGCTTGGCTACGTTGTGCCCTGAGTGCCTTGGATATATAAGCTCCACCTAAATGCTGATATTGCCAAATGTGCACAAGCTCGTGAACAAGTGTCTCTGGGGGCAAGCGACCCCAAGAATTTATGGTGAAATAGCTCACGTAGGCAATTTTTCTTTTTCTGCAGCCGATTTTGGCGTGTTCATCAATTCGAATAGCGTTGAGAATAAGCGAGTTGCCGAAGACTGAAGTGGCCATTTTTTTTTCAAGTGGTGAAAGTGGTCTCGTATTCCATTTTGCAAAATCAAGTGCAGTCTCAACAATATCCGGGATACAAACAATGTCCAGCAATAAAAAAGCAAAATCCTGCCACCAATGCAAGATTTTAGGCTCCTTTTGTGAAATCAATCTCACGCCTCCTACTGAAATATGTCTTAAAATACGATAACAGCGCTTGGGCAGCCAAACAGCTATTCGGTGCAATCTGGCACCTACTGCGCTCAATTTTATGCATAACCGTTTTAAATTAGTCAATATCATTTTAAAATAGCTTGCCAAATTAGCCTAGCCTTTCTACTTTTGCCCCACAAAAAAAACTCAATAGTACAACAATGAATACTGAAAAAACATCGTCCGCAACATCCTGGCTACTATTTATCGTGTCAACCGTAGTGCTTTTGGCTATGTTAATTTGGGTGCCGCAATGGTTCTGGCTTGCAATTCCTTTCCCAGTCACTTTCTTGGTACAGGCAATGCGACTGATGTAATTTCAGCTTGGCTTTCGCCAATTCAATGCAAATAATAATAAATAAAGGCCAGGCTTTCCAAGTGACTGGCCTTTATTCGTTGATTCGCTTTTTATTCAAACGTCCAAATGAAGTATTTACTTACGCTAAATATTTTGTTTTTTGGGGTTGTTCTTCAAGCTCAACAATTCTATTTAGAAGGTTTTGGAAGTTTCAACCGAACAAAATACTCGGCTTCAACTATTTCTCCTGACATCAGCCTTTCCACCAAATCCGACTACTTAGGGTATGGTGGTCGACTAGGATTTGGTGCCGACCATTTTCAAATTGGTGGTGAATATCGCTCCAACCTAACCAACCCATACTTCAAAAACGACACGGATAGTTACACTTTTGATGAAACTTACTACGGCGGTTTTGCCAGAACCAAAATTTCACGTTATCCGGCAATGCGGTTCGGTCTTGTTCTTCGGTTAGGCGCTGGAATTCATAAAACATCGGCCATTCTTAAAAAAAACGGCTCAAGGTTCAATCAAAATTACGACGCTATTTTCGGCTTTAACGGTGGATTCGGGTTCTCTATTCCAATCCTTAACCATACAATGTTAGAGCTAGGTTACACCTATAATTACCTGAAAAGGCCAGATGGTGTTTTCATTATTCCCGCACATAATGCCACCTATCATTTGATTTCAGCAGGGTTAAGCCTCAATTTTGTTTTTGGTAAAAGAGCAAAGGAATACCAACATGTCAAAGAAAACTGGAAGTTTCAGAATGGTTGGAGGGACTAACCGATGTATTTATTTTTTTTTACTAAGAAAAAGGACCAGTTTCGTCAAACTGTAAAAAATTCCACTAATTTTACGCCTGAAAAAAGGACGACATCACATCTACCAGCCTTCGTTTAGGACATCTCGCAACATCATCTATCCTACCCTTCGTCTTAATTGGACATCTATGCTGTAAACTGACTTAATTGTCAGTTTGAGACCACGGTTTTTTTGACTGAAACGACGCTTCCTCCTACCAACCAGTTGGGCGAACTGTTGATTCAATATTTTAAAATTCTATCGAAATTTCAATCTAATCATTTGTAAATCAATATTTAACGACAAATCATCAAACCTTTAAACTTACGCTTGACGCATTTTTTTACAAATTAAAGTCCAATCCATGAAAAAAAAATTACCGAAAACTGGCCGCTTTTTTAACATCCTATCAAAAGCAGTGCAGCACAGAATTTTGCATCCAATTTTTTTCTTAATCCTATTTTCAACCACTGTTTCTGCTCAACTAAACGTTACACTTCAAACCATCAATCCCCTTTGTGGAGGCTTCTCAACGGGAAGCATCACCGCAAATGTGAGTGGTGGTCCAGCGCCTTACAGCTACTTGTGGAGCAATGGCATGAACACAAACCCTATCACATTGCTACCTGTCGGCACCTACACGGTGACTGTGACAGCAGCCAATGGAACCACCGGGACTGCTACTGCGACTTTGACTTCGCCGCCTACCCTTGTAGTAGTAATCACTGTCAACACGTGTGCAGTTCCTGGCTCCATGACTGCCAATGTAAGTGGAGGAGCACCGCCCTACATGTACATGTGGAGCAATGGCGGCTCAACTCCCACCATCAACAATCTTGCTCCTGGTGAGTACTGTATCACCGTGATGGATGCCAACAACTGCGGTTATGTTACCTGCGAATGGGTAGGTACAAATATCACTGTACAGGTCACTACCACCTCCCATGTCTGCGGTGGAACAGCAGGCGGAACAGCAACAGCCCTTGTGTCTGGAGGCGCAGCACCATTTAACTACCTCTGGAGCAATGGTGAGACTACCGCTACTATTGACACTTTACCACCGGGCAGTTACACGGTTACGGTAACAGCCACAAACGGCTGTACGGCTACGGCATCTGGCACAGTCAGTATTGTCAACGGAAATTTTGGTGTAAACATTTCCGTATCGCAACCAACCTGTTTCGGTAGCAGCACAGGATTTGCGACAGCACAACCGGTGGGTGGCATGGCTCCATTTACTTATGCTTGGAGCAATGGAGGCACAAGCCAAACCATTCAAAACCTTGCAGCTGGCACTTACACCGTCACTGTGACCGATGCTTTTGGTTGCTCCGCAACAAAAAATACCACGCTGGTTTACCAAAGTAACCTCGCAATAAACCTCACGCCTACCAACCCAACGTGCAACAACAGCAACAACGGCTCAATTACATCATCCGTAACAGGTGGCGTTGCGCCAATAAGCTACGCTTGGAACAATGGTGCGAACACTCCCAATATTCAAAATCTACCAGCAGGTTCGTATTCACTTACTGTAACTGATGGCTTGGGTTGTACCAAAATGGCCTCCACGACGCTAACTGCTCCACCAGCTTTCAATGTTTCGACGACCGTAACAAACGCCACCCATTGCGGAGCGAACAACGGTGCAGTGACTGCAACGCCTACCGGTGCTGGGCCATTTACCTACTCATGGAGCAATGGAGGAACTACACAAACTATCAACAACCTCACCGCTGGCAGCTACACGGTTACCGTGAGTAATGCTGCTGGCTGCACAGCCACAGCTGCATCTACTGTAACCCAACCGATGACGCTTGATATTAGCATCACTGGCAGTAACCTTGTCTGTGGCACCGACAACAATGGCACATTGACGGCAAACGTCACCTACGGAACCGCTCCATTTACTTTTATTTGGTCAAATGGCGGCACAACACAAACCCTAACTGGCCTTCCTGCAGGTCCCTATTCTGTCTCTGTGACCAGCTCAGAAGGCTGTACGGGCACAGCCACAAAGACCATCACGGGTAGTCCCACCATGAATTTGAACTTGGCAGTACAGCATGTCGTTTGCAACGGAGGAAACACTGGAAGCATAACTTCAGCAGTGACTGGGGGAACGGCACCATTTACCTATTTGTGGAGCAATGGCGCAACAACACCGTCTATCAGCAACCTGATTGCTGGCAACTATTCTCTGACAGTCACCGACAACCTCGGTTGTACAAAATCTCAGGATGTGACGGTGAACCAGCCAATCCCACTGGTAATTGCCTTCAGCAATTCACCCGGTAGTTGCGGAGCAAATGGAACCAGCATGGCTAACGTAACGGGCGGCACCGCACCATACACTTATCTTTGGAGTACAGGAGCAACCACGCCAAACATCTCCAACCTTGCCCCCGGCTCCTATGCCGTCACTGTGACGGATGCCCATAATTGCACCCTTACAGGGAATACGGTCATCATCGCCTATCCGCTGATGAGCCTGACGGTGACATCGACCAACACCACCTGCAATGGCACTATGAATGGCACAGCAACGGCCAACGTAACCAACGGCACTGCACCACTCAGTTATTTATGGTCAAATGGAGGTACAACGGCGATAATTTCGAATTTACCGTCAGGCACCTACACTGTCACAGTAACAGATGGCAATGGCTGTACGGCTTCCGGTTCAGCAACCGTACAACTCGGTGCTGGCCTATCGGTTAGCATTATGGCTCCGGGATTCGTCTGCACCGGTTCCACCGCTTCGGCCACTGCTAATACCATTGGCGCAAATGGCAATTTATCCTACCTATGGTCAAATGGACAAACTACCCAAACGGCGACTGGCCTGACGGCTGGCACTTACTCGGTGACAGTGACGGATAGTCAAGGTTGCTTTGGCTCCGCCAACGTGACATTGCAACAAGGCGGGCTTTTCACAGTAAATGGAACTGTACAGCACGTATCTTGCTTCAATGGAAATAACGGCAGCGTGACACTGAATGTAACTGGCGGTACGCCACCTTATAATTATGTTTGGAGCAACGGATCGACCAATGCCAACATTGGCAGCCTGGTTGCAGGCAACTACACTGTGACTGTCAGCGATGCAACGGGTTGTTCCAAAACGCAGACGTTTACCATCAATCAGCCAACCCAGTTGGTGGCTAACGTAACCGTGACAAACGGAACTTGTGGCAACCAAGGTTCGGCGACCGCTAGTGTAACTGGCGGCACATCTCCCTACAACTATCTTTGGAGCAATGGGCAAACAACACAGACCATCAACAACTTGCCTAGCGGCAACTACTCACTGACCGTGACTGATGCACACAATTGCACGGCTGTCAAGTCATTTCAAGTGACAGTAACGCCTCCACCAACTTGCATTGTCGTTTTAACACAACCCATCACCACCCTGAATGGGAGCGATGGTAAACTAACGGTGAACGCCTCGGCTGGCACTCCACCGTACACTTATCTTTGGTCAAATGGTCAAACGACGCAAACAGCTGTCAACCTAGGGCCAGGTCTTTACTCAGTGACAGTGACAGATGCAAGCAACTGCACCACGTCCTGCAGCTTCACACTTTATGCGCCCGCAAAATTGGGTGATTTCACGTGGATTGATACGGACGAAGATGGCATCCAGGATGCTGGAGAAATTGGTATCGGCGGTGTGCCTGTAACAGTGACTGGTACGACAATTTATGGAAATAATTACTCTGCTAATACGACAACCGACCCAACGGGCATGTACATGTTTTTGGTACAACCCGGCTCGTACAAGCTGACTTTTGGCATACCAAACGGGTACTTGCTTAGTCCACAGAACCAAGGCGGCAACGATGCCCTGGACAGCGATGTCAACCCCTTGACAAACATGACTGCTTTCTACACGCTTGCTTCCGGCGAAATTAACCCAACAATTGATGCGGGTTTCCACCTTGGTCCACCATGCGATAACGTGACTTATCCAGGCACAATTTGTTGTGACCAGACCCTTTGCGGACCAGGCAATATTCCTGCACCATTGACTGGCGTGAACCCGCCAACAGGTGGTTCTGGCGCCTTG
>JAHEAS010000692.1 GCA_024642645.1 Saprospirales bacterium
GATTACCCTACCGTTCATGGTCGTGGGCTACAATTTGGAACTCGAAGCTTTTGAGATTGTCAGCTCATGGGGCACGGAGTGGGGCACCAACGGCTATCTTTGGATTGATTTTGATGATTTTGGTGAAATCGCCCAGAACGGCTTCGTGCTGGTACCGACGCCATAGGATTTACGATTTACGATTGGAGACGTGGTTATTCACAGTCTCCCTTCAATCGTAAATCGTAAATCGTAAATATTTTACGATGAAACAGCTTTCCACGATTAAACTCCGACACTGGCTGGTGTTTGGTTTCCTCACCGTTTTTTCCCAGCTTTTTTCCCAAAAACAACTTGAACTCATCTCCCACATGGACTATGTGTCCTTGGCAAATGACATTTGGGGCTATACTGCCCCCGATGGAACGGAATACGCACTGGTGGGTCTTCACGGCGGCGTGTCCGTGGTGAGCCTTGCCGACCCCGCCAACCCGGTCGAAATACAATACATCCCTGGCGACCAGTCCACTTGGCGTGACCTCAAAACATGGGGGCATTTCGCTTATGTTACTGCCGACCAGCCCGGTAGCCAAGAGGGCATCCTCGTCATCGACCTGTCTGGCTTGCCGGCTGGTGTCACTTGGAGCAATTGGCGCCCCGTTTTGCCCGGACAGACAGATTCCCTGTACACTTGCCACAACCTCTATATTGACGAAAACGGCTATTGCTACCTTTCTGGCTGTGACCAAAACAGTGGCGGCCCCATCATTATTGATGTCTTCCCAGCGCCGGGCCAGCCACAGTTTGTAAGCTACACCCCGCCCGTTTATGCCCATGATTGTTTTGCCCAAAACAACCTGCTATACACAGCGGAGATTTACAAAGGCCAGTTCAGCGTCTTAGATGTGAGCGACAAACAGAATATCCAACTGTTAGCGACACAAACCACACCATTCGATTTTTGCCACAATGTTTGGGCGAATGCCGATGGCAGCGTGCTTTACACTACCGACGAGCGGGCCAATGCGCCCACTGCCGCCTACGACCTCTCAGATTTGAACAATATCAAACTGCTCGACGAATTCCGGCCAGTTGCCACGCTTGGTACAGGCGTTATTCCACACAATGCCCATGCCATTGGGAACTATGTGGTCATTTCAAACTATACGGATGGCTGTGTGATTGTGGACGCATCCCGTCCCGACAACCTCATTGAGGTAGAAAGTTATGACACCAACACTGGTTTTGACAATGGATTTCATGGGTGCTGGGGGGCTTATCCGTACTTTCCATCTGGCTTGGTTGCTGCGACGGACATTGAGAATGGCCTTTTTATCCTTAAACCGACTTACCCGAGGGGTGCTTACATGGAAGGGAAAGTCACGGATAACCTGACGGGTTTGCCGATTACCAGTGCAAGCATCAAAATCCAATCCAGCGATGCCAATGCTGCTACCAGTAATTTCAATGGGGAATACAAAACCGGGCAAGCAACCCCTGGGGGTTTTGCCGTTCTTTTTACAGCAAAAGGCTATTATGACCTATCACTCCCAGTAACGCTCGTTGGGGCAGAGACTGCGATTTTGGATGCACACATGGTGCCATTGCCAGAATATATTGTATCAGGTACCATTTTGGAAGAGGGCACCGAAAAGCCTATCGGAGGGGCTTTGGTTACTTATGAAAATGCTGATTTCAAATATGTTGCTGTTACGGATGACAATGGCAATTACGAAATACAAAATTTGAAACACGGTGATTATAAATTGTACAAAGGGCATTGGGGGCACGAAAATATTTGGGGCTCCGCAAAATTTTATGCAGGTGGTCATTTACCAACCAGTTATTTGGGTCTTGCCTACGAAGACGATTTCAACAACGACCTCGGCTGGCAAGTAGAAAGTACTGCAGACAACGGCTTTTGGGAACGGGGAATGCCCCTTGGCATTCGGGCAGCGAACAAGCAGTTTGCCCCAAACGGCGATTCGGCAAATGACCCTGGCAACTATGCCTTCGTCACAGGAAACACGGGCATATTGGTGCAAGACGACCAAGTGGACGACGGCGAGACCCGACTGACTTCCCCGCCCATGCAATTGCGGAGCAGGTACAACCGCCCGATGTTGGCATTTGATTACTGGTGGCTGGATGCCATTTCCAACAATGTTGCACACGACTCACTGGTAGTCAGCATCAGCAATGGACTGGAAAGCAAGGTGCTGGCCATCATTGCCACCGACACGGCCACCGTTCAGCAATGGACGCCGTCCGATACCTTTGACCTCGCTAAATTCCTGTCAATTACGGATGACATGCGCATCAGCTTCACGGCCTCTGACCGCCTTGCTACGCCAAACATCGTGGAAGCCGGGGTTGACAATTTCAGGGTTTGGGATGGCATCAATGATAACCAATTTGTGACCAACGACGACCTCGCCAAGTTCCGTATTTACCCGAACCCCAGCGCCGACCACGTGACGGTGGACTACAAAATCAACAAGACTTTCAAGGAATTGAAAATGGAGATATTCAACGTTTGGGGGCAAAAAATACGGGAGATGAGCCTGCAAGAACCGCTCGGTTCGGTGGAGCTAATGCTTATCAACGAAGTGGCCGCTCCTTATTTTATCTGCTTCCGGGTGGATGGGAAACTGAGCAAGGCAGGGAAGTTGATGAAGGTGATTGATTAGGTGGGTGTCAATTCAGACGGCGACTTCAGTCGCCGCCTGAATTTTGGTTTATCAAATGAATGAACCTAATTCCCTTCCACCTTCTCCGACACTGGCAAAGCCACCGCCTCCGGCGCCACA
>JAHEAS010000693.1 GCA_024642645.1 Saprospirales bacterium
GAAACATGGTCAGTAGTTATCTGGGGATACTTAAAACCAATATCGTCAACCTTTAATAAATGCTAATTCCAGTTGGTTCAATCTAACCAAACTCGTTTAAAAAAGGCTATACTAGTTCTGTATTCCACCTTTGTCGTCAAACAATTAATCAATGAAAAGCGCAATGTTACACTTCGCAAGTTTCCTACTCAGTTTCATATTGAGCATGGGGGTTTGGGCACAGCCAATTACAGCCCTTCCCCGCAGCATACCTGAGGCTGAAGGCGTTTCCTCCACTGACCTTATCAATTTCTTAGATGCTGCCGCAAAATACAGCGGCAAGTTCGAGTTCCACAGCGTTATGGTGCTTCGGCACGGAAAGGTAGTGGCGGAGGCTTGGTGGGCGCCTTATCGCCCCGATTTGAAACATACCTTGTACTCTTGCAGCAAAAGCTTCACTGCCACGGCAGTCGGTTTTGCGGTGAGCGAGGGCAAGCTCCATCTCACAGACAAAGTCATCTCGTTTTTTCCGGAATACGCCCCAAAAGAAGTCAGCCCGTATCTCGCAGGGCTGACCATCAAAGACTTGTTGATAATGGGCGTGGGTATGGACCCCGACCCTAGTTTCCGCCTCGCCGTCAATGAAGACAACTGGATTAATGGCTTTTTCAATACGCCCATCCTCAACAGGCCCGGCACCAAATTCCTATACAATTCACTCGGCAGCTACATGGCTGGTGCCATCGTACAAAAAGTGACGGGGCAAACACTGGTGGAATACCTTAAACCACGCTTGTTCGACCCGCTTGGTATTGAAGGTATGGACTGGGAAACTGAACTGCTTGGCTACAATGCTGGTGGCTGGGGACTGCGCCTCAAGACGGAAGACATGGCAAAGTTTGCGCAGCTTTTTTTGCAAAAAGGCAAATGGAACGGCCAACAGGTGCTGCCCGAGGGCTGGGTGGAGGAGGCATCCACCAAAAAGATTTTACAAAAACCGGACATTTCAAGTGAGTCTCGTGACAAGGACGATTGGGCGCAAGGCTACTGCTATCAGATGTGGCGCAGTCGATACAATAGCTATCGTGGAGATGGAGCGTATGGGCAGTACATGCTCGTGTTGCCAGAACAGGATGCCGTCATTGCTGTAACTGCGGAGGTAGCTGACATGCAAGCTGAAATTGACCTGATTTGGGAATATTTATTACCCGCTTTTAAGGATACTCCATTGCCAGAAAGCGCAGACAGCAAGGTATTGGCCAGCCGTATTCAAAAGTTAGAATTGCGCAGGGCGAAAGGGAAGGCCGAATCGGCTATGGCCAAGCAACTCGGTAAAAAATGCTACAAGTTCCAACCCAATGAACTTCATCTCAAGCGAATGGATTTTGGCATTAAAAACGAAATATACACCGTCACGTTAATGACTGATGAGGGCAAGAAATACCCAATTGAATTTGGAGCAAACCGATGGCTGCAAGGCACGACCAAGCGCCTTGGGCCTTACCTCGTGGATGGTATCAAAAATCAGTTTGTCGGGCTGCCACCTTCCATAGTGGCAGGTAGCTTCGGCTGGGTGGACGACCATACACTTCAACTCAAACTCCGTTACATCGAAAGTCCGCATTCGGAGACTTTTACCTGCCATTTTGATAACGAGAATTTGACTGTGGACTATGAAAAGAGCAATGATTTTGGGGGTAAAAAGTTAATGATAGCGGGAGCGTCAAAATGAAAAATCAAAAGGGCCTAACGTGAATCAGGCCCTTTTGATTTTGGACAATATTTTTTATCCTAGGTTTTTCAATTTACCCTTTTCAAATCGCCGCCTTCCATTGTCACCAGGAGCGCACCTGGAAACCCTCTCTTTTGCGCTTTTTCCAATCCGACTTGGGCTGAGGATTTTGAATCATAACCACCCAAGACCACGATGGTGAAGTCGCCTTTTTTTACAAAATGCACCAATCCTACGTCCTCAATCGAGCTTTGCTTAAAGTTCTTCAAATCTTTGTAAGCCGCAATTTTTACCAAATAGCCATCCAGTTCATTGGAGGCAGTGGTCGTGGCAGGCTTTTTTTCTGCTGGAGAAGGCTTGGTCTCTACTGGTGTGGGCTTTGGCTCCACATCCTTAGCCGCAGAAGTTGATTTTGGTGCAGGGTTGGAGTTGGCGGATTTACCTTTTTGAGGAACGATGAAAGCGCCAGTGTACCCTGCCGCCCTTGCGCTGGCTTGAGCGGAGGCTGCCGTTTCGTTGGAAGTGAAAACACCGAGACGGACCTTTGTCATTCCGCCTTCGCTGATGGTGAAGATGTTGCCTACCTCTCCAAGTTTGTCCTGAAAAGGTTTCAAGTTTGGATTGGCCGCTTTGCCAGCCGCCAATTGTACCGCAAAGCCATCAACCAACTCGGCTGCTGTTGTCGAAGCTGGAGTCTCAAAGCTGCTGGGTGGCGTTTCTTTTGGTTTCACCTCCTTTGAAACACTGCCTCCCGAAGCGCCAGACCCAACAGGGTAGATGGTCGTGACCTCTAGGTTTTTCTGATTGGAGGTTGTCGCCAAAAATTCTGCGGTGAAATCTTTGAACCCTTGCTTTGAGTACCTTATCTGGTACTTTGTTTTGGGCTTCATGGCGATGCTGAACGTTCCGCTAGCATCGGTACGGGTGGTCGTTTCTTCGTTGTTCTCTGTATTGGTGGCAATTATTTTGGCGTCTTCCACAGGTTTGTTGTTCCCGCCGTTTACCACTTTGCCGTTATAAGAATTTGCGTCGTTGGTCAGGGCCACCTCCACGGTACGGCTCTGACGC